>JBLMXA010000400.1:0-5413 GCA_050257515.1 Acidobacteriota bacterium
AGGCGCGCATCCACACCGCGCGCGAGCTCGCCGATGCCGTCCAGCGCTACCTCGATGGCGACCGCGACCTCGCGCACCGCCGCGAGCTCGCGCGCCACCACCTCGTCCGCGCCGAGGCCGCGCTCGACGCCGCCGGGCTCGACGAGGTCCGCCGGCGCACCGCGATGCGCGACGCCGGCCGCGCGCTCGCGCTCGATCCGACGCTCGAGCCCGCGGCGCAGCTCGTCAGCCGGCTGATGATCGAGCCGCCCGCGGAGACGCCGCGCGTGGTACAGGACGAGCTCGAGCACATCGACCTGGTCGACGACATGCGGCACCTGCGCGTGACGTCGCGGATCACCACGGCGTACCTCGCGTTCATCCCGCTGCTCTACGCGCTCGGCATCCGCGACACGTTCTACATGACGACGTTCGCGCTGCTGTCGGCCGCGAACCTCGCCGGCCAGCGGATCGCGCTGCGCTCGATGCGGTTCGCGCGGGCCGCGCTGCCGTGGTCGATCGCGTGCGGCGTCGCGATGGCCGTGCTGCTCGCGCGCATGTGGACCCCGTTCTTCATCGCGCCGTCGTTCGCGGTCACCAACATCATGGCGTTCGGCACGATGTCGCGCGCGCGCGAGCGGGGCTTGATGATCCTGATCGGCGCGCTGTCGCTCGCCGCGATCGTCGGCACGTACGCGGCCGAGGCGGTCGGCCTGGTGAGCCGGACGACCTGGTACGACGCCGGCACGCTGTTCATGCGCGCGCCGCTCGACGGCGCCGACCACTTTCCGATCCTCGGCGTGACGATCGTCTACATCATCGCGACGATCGCGTCGGCGTCCTCGTTCGCGTGGACGACCGCGTGCCTGCGCCATCGCTCGCGCGAGCAGCTGCAGGTGCAGTCGTGGCAGCTGCGGCAGCTCCTGCACTAGGCTTGCACGAGCCTCGCGATCGCGATCGCGAGCGTCGACACGAGCGCGGCCGTCATCATCACGAGCGCGGCGGGTACCGCGGCAGCCGCCGGCGCGTGTGGCGCGCTGCGCCCAGCGAGGCGCAGCCCGGCGCCGACCGCGAGCTCGACGACGGCGGCGGTGACGAGCCACGGCACCGCGAGCCGGATCGCGGCGGGCACGAGCGCGGCGAGCGCGGCGAGCACGCCGGTCCGCGCGCCGGCGAGCGCGGGCAACGCGCGGTGGCTGTCGACGATCGCGGTCACCACCGCGACGTGGCCGTCGAGGCCGACGAACACCGCGGCCGCGAGCACGCCGAACAGCGCGCCGTACGGGCCGCGCGCGCGGCGGGTGCCGGCGAGGTCGACGAGCTGGCCGGCGGCGCGCGCGGCGAGCAGCGGGATCGCCGCGGTGATGCCGAGCGCGGCGCCGATCGCGACCTCCTGCACCGCGAACGCGCCGCTGACGTACGTCGCGTGGGCCGGCGCGACGACGAGCGCCGTCCACAGCCCGGTGGCCGCGGCGAGCGCGAGCTCGACGACGCGCGGCAACCCGCCGACGAGCACGAGCAGCACCGCGACCGCCGCGGCGCCGCGCAGCGAGAGCACGAGCAGCGTCATCCGGTCGTCCCGTCATCCCCCGCCGGCGTGGATGACGAGCGGCCACAGCCTGCTCGCGAACGCCGCGAGCTGGTGCGCGATCGCGGGCGCGAACAGCGCGACCGCGGCGCCGACCGCGGCGACGCGCGGCACGAGCGCGACCGCCGGATCCTGCAGCTGCGTGAACGCGGCGACCAGGCCGCTGACGATCCCGGCGATCACCGCGGCGACGAGCACCGGCGCCGCGAGCAGCAGCACGAGCAACAGGCCCTCGCGCACGACGCCCGCGAGCTCGGAGGTCACGCGTACCCCCGCAGCAGCGCGTCGAGCAGCAAGCGCCAGCCGTCGACCGCGACGAACAGCAGCAGCTTGAGCGGCAGCGCGACCGCCTGCGGGTTGGTCGACGCCAGCCCGAGCGCCGCGAGCGCGAGCGCGACGACCAGATCGATCACGAGGAACGGCACGAAGATCAGCACCGCGATCGCGAACGCCTCGCGCAGCTCGCTCGCGACGAACGCCGGCGCGACCACCCACAGCTCGTCGCCCTTGATGGTGCGGCCGAACCGCCGCGCGAGGCCCGTGAACGTGTCGCGATCCTTCGGCGACGCGTGGTTGAGCAGGAACGCGCGCAGCGGCAGCGTCGCGCGCTCGGCGGCCGCGAGCTGCGGCGCATACTCGGCCGGGACGAGCGTGCGCAGCGCGCCCTCGACCGAGCCGTCGGGCGCGGGTGCGGGCCCGGGTGCGCTCGGCGCCGGCGCCTCGGCGGCCGCGTGCACCATGTCGACCGCGACCGGCGCCATCACGAAGAACGTCAGCACGAGCGCGAGCCCGGTGATCACGAGCCCCGACGGCGCGTCCGGCGCGCCGATCGCGTTGCGGAGCAGCGACAGCACGACCGACAGCTTCACGAAGCTCGTCATCGTCAGCACGACGAGCGGCGCGATCGCGACGAGCGCGAGCGTGATCGCGCTACCGAGGCTCATCGCCCGCCCCCGGTGCGGCCGGCTTGCCGCGCCGCTTCGCGAGCGCGTCGCGTACGAGGTCGACGAACGTGGTTCGCGGCACCGCCCTCGCCTTGACCTCGCTCGCGTCGAGCTCGGTGAGCACCGAGAGGCCCATCTCGCTCGTGCCGACCAGCAGCGTCTTGCCCGCGACCTCGACGACGTACAGGCTGCGCCGCGGCTCGAGCGGCACCCGCGCGACGACGTCCATCAGGTGCGCGCCGCGCGCCCGCCCGGTCGCCAGCAGCCTTCCGAACACTCGCACCGCCACGAACGCGGCGATGCACACGCCGCCGAGCACGAGCAGGGACGTGATCAGCAGATCCCCGTAGCTCGCCCCCGCCGCGCCGGTGCCTGACATGCCCGCGTCATAACAGCGCACTCTGACAGCCGCGGATTTCGTGTAGAGTCCGCCCCGTGAGTGCCCCGATGCCGCAGACCTACATCATCCACACCGTCGTGATCGCGCTCGTGCTGATCGCGGCGATGCTCCTGTTCCTGTTCCATCAGTGGGGCTGAGGCGCCCCTGTTCTTGGTGACTTGGCTCTGCTCCGGAGAGCTACGCAACCGGAACTGCGTTGCGGCCGATAAGGACGAGCATGAAACGATATGCTCGAACCATGAGGTACTCGGGACTGGGCCTGGTTGTCGTCGGAATCGCGTGCACGAAACCGAATCCGGCCGCGACGTGCAGTAGCGGGAAGTGCACGGATCCAGCGGCTCCCTTCTGTGACGTCGATGGAGCTATTGGCGGAGTTCCGGGCTCCTGCATCGCGGTAGTCTGCTCTCCGGGCGGATTCGGCGCGTGCGACGGCAGCGATACGGCCCTGTACTGCAACTCGCAAGGCAATGGATACGACTCGATGTCGTGCGCGTTCGGATGCGACGCGACAACCAGCGCGTGTCAGACGACGTGCTCGATTAGTTCGCAGTGCACGTCTGGCATCTGCAAACCGGACGGATCATGCGCGACCGGATCCGAGATTCTGTACACCGATCCTGCGGGCTCCTCTAATTCTGCGTGCACACAGACCGATCCGTGTTCGCTCTCTCGAGCGCTGGGGCTCTCGGGCAATTACATCCATCTTGCGTCAGGAACCTATGACGTGTCGCCGGGAATGACGATCGCCGGTGACCGCACCATTTTCGGTGACGGTTCCGACAAGTCGATCATCACCAGTTCGTCCACGGGCCCGATCCTCACAGTCGGTGCAGACTCGATCGTCACGTTGCAGAGCCTTCAGGTGACTGGCGCAAAAGGAATCCAGCCTAACGACACGGATGGCTATGCCGTGTATTGCCCGGACTCGCCAGCTGGAACCCGCAGGCTGTCCATCCTCGACTCGCTAATCACTGCTAACGGAGACACGACCTCTGGCGCGGGCATAGTGGATGGCCAGTCCTGCACGATCGAGTTGTCACGATCTACGTTCGCAGGCAATCACATAGGTGCATTTCTCGCCGGTTCGGTAACGGTTGATCGCTGCAACTTCACGGGAAACAATAATGGCGGACTGGTCATCGGCGGAAACTTTTCCGTCACCAACAGCTTTTTCGTGCGGAATCAGGTCGGCGCTCAACTCGAAGTCCCCACGGTCACTCCCGTCCTGAGCTTCAACACTTTTGTCGATAACTCGGTCGGGCTCGAGTGTCTCGCTGACCAGGTACCGATTTCTGCGGCCAACAACATCGTCGCGCGAAACCAGACCAACGTAACAGGCGCTGGGAGCGCTTCCAACTGTACGTTCCCCGGAACCATCATCACGGACACGGTCACAGCGCTGAAGTTCGCGTCGCCAGACAACGAGCCGTACGATTACCACCTCACAAGTGGAAGCATCGCCATCGATGCCGCGTCAAGCACAACATCGGATCACGATTACGATGGCGATACTCGGCCGCGTGGCGCGGCATGCGATGTGGGCGCCGACGAGGCGTTCTGATCAGCAGCCGGTACCAGGCGTCATCGCGGTCGGCTCGAGCGCGTACACGTTGTTGTAGACGTCGTACGTCCAGATGCCGGTGATGGTCGTGTACGTGCATCCCTGCTTGCCAACCATCATCGTGTCGGCCTCGACCTCGAACGCGCAATCGGTGCCGGTGCAGCCGACCGTCTGCGTCAGCTTACCGATATTGTGATTGGCGGGATCGTTCGCCGTCGTGACCTGCACGGACGTCAGCGTCACCAGTGACCCGACGTACGGCCGCCCGGTATCGGGCGAGCACATGCTCCCACCGGTCGAAGCGCAGTTGAGCGTCGCGACGCTCGCGATGGCCGCGCCGCTCGGCGCCTGCCCGCTCGGCGCAGCGCTGACGTTGACCTGCAAGCCTTCGAGCTCGGGCAGCGATTCGCCCTGCGTGTCATTGTTGTAGGCCTTCAGCGAGCCGATCACGTTCACCTTCGCGCCAACGACGACGCCGCTGGGAATCGTCGCGCCTCCCATGTACACGTCGAGTCCGCCGTCCGGCCCCGCCGCCTTGTTCGTGGCGACCCAGATGTCTTTGGGCCCCACCGCGGTGACGTAGACGTCCGCGTTGCCGCCGTTGCCAATGATCACGCCCACCGGCGCGCCTGCCGGCAGCGTCGGCATCGCCGGATTCGCGTCGGCCGCCTGATCGATCGCGGCGATCGTCGTCGTCGCCCGGCACGTGCCGACGTTGACGATGCAGTTGTTGTCCATGCAGTCGCCGAAGCCGTTGCCGTCGTTGTCGATGCTGTCGCTGCACAGCTGCGCCGTGTTCTCGGGCGCCGGGCAGGCCGCCGCCGAGCCGGCGACCTGGATGTCGCTGTCGGCGGTGTTGAGGATCTGGTAGTCGAAGAAGTAGTTGACGACGCCGGTCACGCTCGACAGGCAGGCGTTGAACGCCAGGCCGCTCGTCGGGA
>JBLMXA010000401.1:0-2849 GCA_050257515.1 Acidobacteriota bacterium
CGTTCACCGTCGCGACGACGAGATCGTCCGGACCGCGCGCGGTCTGCACGAGCGACGCCGGCGCACCGACCGGAGCTGGTGGTGCCAACGATGCGCCGCAGGCTAGCAACGTAAGCGCAAGCGTAAGCGTAAGCGAAGAGCCGCTTACGCTTACGCTTGCGCTTACGCTTACGCTTTTCATCTAATCCCGCTGGACGAGCGCGAGGCGCGCCATCTCCTTGCCGACGCTGATCACCGCGATGCCGATGATCATGACGAGCAGTGCCGCGACGTAGTCGCGCCGGGCGAGGTAGCCGAGCGTCTCCTTGAAGAAGAACAGGCTGCCCGCGATCAGCGCGAGCGACAGGACCTCGAAGAAGTGGCGGCGGAACATGTTCACCTCACAGATGGCGCATGAAGAGCAGGACGATCATCGCGCCGAGCGCGAGTGCGACCGCGACGTAGAAGCGCCCGCGCGGCTTGCCGGTCTTCGCGTCGGCGCGCGCCTGCGCGAGCGCCGACACGAGATCGCGATCGCCGGTACGGTGCGGGCGCAGCACGCCGAGGAACGCGAACTGGAAGATGCCGATCCACAGCACGATCGCGCCGACGATCAGCGCGGTCGTCATCAGCGCGACGCGCCCGGGGTACATCTCGCCGAGGTACGTCGCGATCGAGTCGTCGTAGTTGACCCACGCGATCAGCACGCCGGGGATCACGAGGCACATCGCGGTCAGCATCCAGTACACGCGCTCGCGGCGCTGCCAGCGCTCCGGCGGCCCGGCCTGCGCCGACGACAGCCCGCGCACCGAGCGCGGCGCGGGCGGCTCGTGGAACGTCGTGAAGAACGCGACGCCGAACAGGTACGCGATCACGCCGAGCGCGCACAGCACGAACCGCACCGGCCCGTAGACGTGCTGCGACGCGAGCTGCGGCTGCAGCCCGACCGGCACGAGCACGGCCGCCGGAAACAGCCCGAGCAGGATGCCCTCGCTGCGCCGCGCGAGCCCGAGCAGCAGCACGCCCAGCGGCAGCAGCGCCGCCGCGATCCGGCCGGTGCCGTGCAGCGCGCCGACGAAGATCGCCGGCAGGATCACGATCGAGATCCACACGTTCGTGCCGAGCGCGACCGCGACCACGTCGGCGAACGTGCGCCATCTCCGCTCCGTGGTCGGCCCGGCCATCGCCATCGAATGTACAACGCAGGAGGCGCGCGCGCCCGTCGTGATAGCGTCCGGTCGATGTCCGACGACACGTATTGGATCGCCGCCATCCAGGCGAAGCTCGAGAAGCTGGAGCAGCGCGCGGATCAGCAGCAGCTCGAGATCGACGAGCTGCACGCCAAGCGGCGCGAGCAGGCGACCACGATCTCGGCACTGCTCGAGATCCTCGCCGACGCCGGCCAGCTCGATCGCACCGAGCTGCAGGCGCGCATGCAGGCCGCCGCGATCACGGAGAGCCACGCCGCGCGCGTCGAGTCGGAGGCGAGCCAGGACGTGTGGGATTCGGCGAAGGGCGAACCGTGAAGCAGGTCGTCGTCACGATCGACGGGCCGGCCGGCGCGGGCAAGTCGACGGTCGCCAAGCAGCTCGCCCGCAGGCTCGGCTACCGCCTGCTCGACACCGGTGCGATCTATCGCGCGGTCGCGCTCGCCGCGCAGCGCGCGGGCGTCGCGTGGAGCGACGCGGCGGCGTGCGCGCGGATCGCGCACGAGCTCGACATCACGTTCAGCTTCGTCGGCGACAAGAACCACGTGTTCCTCGCCGGCGAGGACGTGTCCGCCGCGATCCGCACGCCGGAGGTGTCGAGTGGCGCGTCGCAGGTGTCGGCACACCCGGCGGTGCGCGCGGCGCTGCTCGATCTCCAGCGCCGGCTCGGCGCCGGCGGCGGCGTCGTCGTCGAGGGCCGCGACACCGGGACGGTCGTGTTCCCGCACGCGGAGGCGAAGTTCTTCCTGGTCGCGACCGAGGAGGAGCGGGCGCGGCGGCGGGTCGCCGAGCTGCCCGCGGGCACGGAGTTCCAGCAGGTCCTGAGCGAGATCCGGGAGCGCGATCAGCGAGATGCAAGCAGAGATGTCGCGCCGATGAAGCCCGCTCCGGATGCGGTGCTCGTCGACAGCTCGACGCAAACTATCGAACAGGTTGTGGATTCTCTCGCGTCCGTCGTATCCCTTCGTACAGGTTGACAAATCGGGTCGCGAAAGGTACCAAGACCGCCCTGCCAAGGGACCGTCTTCGACGGTCAAATCCAGCCTCGGTAGTTGTTGGAGATCTGCTTGAATATGGTGCACCAGGAAGGCCAAGGCGACGAAGACTTCGCGGCGATGCTCGCCGAGAGCTTCGGCCAGGACACAGTCAAGGAGGGCGAGATCCTCCGCGGCACGGTGATCGCAGTCGGCAAGGACTACGCGATCGTCGATGTCGGCTACAAGAGCGAGGGCCAGGTCCCGCTCGAAGAGTTCCGTCAGGCGGACGGGACGATCGGCGTCAAGCCGGGAGATGTCGTCGACGTGCTGCTCGAGGCGCGCGAGAACGACATGGGCATGGTCGTGCTCTCGAAAGAGAAGGCCGACCGGTTCAAGGTGTGGGACGAGATCAGCGCCGCGTGCGAGCGCGACGAGCTGATCGAGGGCGTCATCACCACGCGCGTGAAGGGTGGCCTGTCGGTCACGATCCGCGGCGGCGTGAAGGCGTTCCTGCCGGGCTCGCAGGTCGATCTGCGCCCGGTGCGCAACCTCGACGCGTTCCTGAACCAGACCTTCAAGTTCAAGGTCATCAAGTTCAACAAGAAGCGTGGCAACATCGTGCTGTCGCGCCGCGTGCTGCTCGAGAAGGAGCGCGCGGCCCTCAAGGAGTCGACGCTCGAGCGCC
>JBLMXA010000402.1:0-7999 GCA_050257515.1 Acidobacteriota bacterium
CAAGCTCGGCCTGTCGAGCTTCCCGGTCGCCGAGCTCGATTTCATCCGCTACGTGTGCATGGTCGACGGTCGACGCGCCGCGGCCGAGCTCGGCTTCCGTGCCCGGCACGGGCTCCGCGAGACCATCCACGCAGGCTGAAGCGCGGCCGGAATCCCAGCTCGGCGTTCGCGCGCCGGCCATCGACCATGCAGACGTACCAGATGAAGTCGAGCTCGGCGACCGGGAAGCTCGAGATCCCGAGCCGGAACGCGAGCCCGAGCACCGACTTTGCCACCGGGTGTGGAATCAGCCGCGGCTCGCGGCCGAGCTCGGCGAGCACCGCCGACAGCGGGAGCTCGCCCGGACCGACGACGTTGTAGATGCCGCGGCGGCCGGGCGCGAGCGCGACCCCGATCGCCTCGGCGACGTCGTCGACATGAACGAGCTGCACCATCGGATCGAAGCCGAGCAGCACCGGCGGCCGCGGGATGCGCAGGTAGTTCGACGGCGCGTTGTGCACCGGGCCGACGATGTGGACCGCGCGCAGGATCACGGTCTCGATGTCGCGCGCGCGCCACAGGAACGTCGACACGAGATGATCGATCTCGACGAGATCGCGCATCGCCGGGAACCGCTGCGCGGCGAGCAGCGGCGCGTCCTCGGTCAGGAACTGCGGGTTATCCGGACGCGGGCCGTAGACGTTCGCGCTCGACAGCAGCACGACCTTCGGCACGTGATAGGTCTGGCAGTACTCGAGCAGCTTCGTCGTCCCCGCGATGTTCCACGAGTAGAGCTCGGCGGGGCGCGCGCGCGGATCGTGCATGACGCCGAGGTGGACGAGCGCGTCGACGTCGCCGGCGCGGAACACGTCGCGCGCGCGCTTCGAGCGCAGATCGACCTGGTGGTGCTCGATGTCCTTCGGCTTGCCGACCATCGGCCGCCGGTCGAGCCCGACGATCTGCCAGCCCGCCTCGTGGTGGAGGCGGCGCGCGACGATGCGACCGAGCCGGCCCGCGATGCCGGTGATCACGATCTTGCGAGTTTCACGGTCACCAGAAGACATGCTCGCGCTCTCGCAGGCCGACGTGGATCATCGACTGGATCCGGTTGCGCACCATCTTCACCTTGTCGTCGAGCGCCTCGTCGTCGTCATCGGGATCGCCCTGGAAGCACATCGGCTCGCCGAAGTGCACGCGGTACTTCACCGGCAGCGGCACCGCGGCCACGAACGGCGGGTAGGGCACGACCGGAAACGACGGCGCGCGCAGCAGGCGCGCGAGCGGCTTGAGGTTGATCGCCGGCGCCTGCTCCTCCGCGCCGATCACCGCGACCGGCACGATCGGCGCGCCGGTCTCGAGCGCGAGCCGCATGAAGCCCTTGCCGAACTCGGCGAGCTGGTAGCGCTTCGAGAACGGCTTGGAGATGCCGCGCGCACCCTCGGGGAACACGAGCACCGCCTCGTCGGCGGCGAGCAGGCGGCGGCAGTTCTCCGGCGTGCCGGTGATCTGGCCCCAGCGCGCGAACAGGTACGACGCGAACGGCACGTTCGGCACGAAGAACTCGACCATCGCGCGCACGAGCCGCGGCTGCGGCGGCTCGAGGAAGCACGCCGACGCGATCACGAGCGCGTCGAACGGCAGCTGCCCGGAGTGGTTGCCGACGAGCAGCACGCGTCCGCTCGCCGGCACGTGCTCGATGCCGAACGCCTGCGCGCGGAAGTAGTGGCGATACAGCCAGCGCGCGACCGTGATCGCGACGCGCAGGCTGTCCTTGGACATCCCGAACGGGTCGAAGCCGAACTCGTTGCCGTGCACGACCAGCGCCTTCGTTCGCGCGTCGATGTCATCTGCCGGCGTGGCCTTGCGAAGCTTCCGGAGGCGGTCGAGCAAGCTCCCGCGCCGAGGGGTTCCCTCGTCCTGCGGTGAAGCCGTCCTCGCTTCGCTGCGGGCGGCTTTCGATCGGGGGTCCTCGGTCACGCGCGCAGCATGCGATAGAATGACCGCGATGATCGAGAGCTTCGTCGACCTCACCTATCGTGGGCTCTCGCTCGGCCGGCGCGTGAAGCTCTCCGACGTCCGGCCGACCACGGGCTACGTCGAGATCCCGGCGCCGATGCCGGTCGGCACGCCGATCGGCATCCTCACCGACGACACCGTCGCGCTCGACGCGGTCGTCGTCGAGATCCACGAGCAGGTGGCCGGCAGCGACCGGCCGCCCGGGATGGTGGTGAAGCCGAAACTCGACGGCGATGCGGCGAAGGAGTGGTGGACCCGGCGGGTGTCCCTGCCGGAGGCGGTGAAGCCGGCTCCGCCCGCGCCGCCGCCGCCGCCGCCGAAGGTGCCGGAGTCGGTGGTCGTCGTGTCGCGGCGGATGACGAACCCCGGCATCGGCGTTCCCGCGATCGTGGACGACGGCCAGGACACCGGGGTCATGGATGCGATCGATCCGGCACAGGTCGGCGAGCCGATCGACGCCGCCGCGGTCGATCCGGATGCGGACACCGCGATCGCCGACGTGCCGCTCCACGACGACGGCAAGAAGACGATCGCGATGAACGCGGTCGATCTCGCGGCGCTCGGCCTCGCCTCGAGCAGCGGCCAGCTGCCCGTGCAGACCGGCGCGGACGACGATAGCAACGGCAACGGCGACAAGCCCGAGGGCAAGTCGCGCCGCAAGCGGAAGCGGAGATGAGGAAGCGAGGCCCTGGCCCGGCGTCGTGGTGGGGGCAGGCGACGCTCGCGCCGGACGCCGAGCGAGGCGAGGACCTCCGGTGACGGCGGAGCGGCCGCCGCGGATCGCGCGCGGTCAGACGCTCGGCATCGTCGCGCCCGCCGGTCCCGTGCGGCTCGAGAAGCTCGAGCGCGGGCTCGCGCGGCTCGGCGACACGTTCCGCCTAAAGCTCGCGCCATCGCTGAGGGCGCCGCGCGAGCCCGGCGCGCCGAGCTACCTCGCGGCGACCGACGACACGCGCGCCGGCGAGCTGAACGCGATGCTCGCCGATCGCGACGTGCGCGCGATCCTGCTCGCGCGCGGCGGCTACGGCCTGACCCGCATCCTGCCCAGGCTCGACGTCGCCGCGCTGCGCGCGGATCCCAAGCCGATCGTCGGCTTCTCGGATGCGACCGCGCTGCTCGCGTGGGCGCATGCCGCCGGGGTGCGCGGCATCCACGGGCCGATGGGGATCCAGCTCGACCGGCTGGCGGACGCCGACATCGCGCAGCTCGTCGCGCTGCTCACCGATCCGCGCGCGCCCGGCCGCCGCTCATGGACGCTCGCCGCGCACGGCAAGGGCAGCTATCGCGGGCCGCTCGTCGTCGCGAACCTGACGATGTGGTCGATGCTCGTCGGCACGCCGTGGCCGCTGCCGGTGCGCGGCGCGATCGGGCTCGTCGAGGAGGTCGGCGAGCGCCCGTACGAGCTCGATCGCTACCTCACGCAGCTGACGCACACCGGCGAGCTCGCGCAGCTAGCGGCGATGATCGTCGGCGATCTCACGCGCTGCGACGATGCCTCGCCTCCGCTCGGCGAGCCCGATCCGCCGGATGCCGCGCTGCGCACCGTGCTCGAGCGACTGCACGCGGCCGGCACGCCCGCCGCGGTCGGCGCGCCGGTCGGCCACGGCGATCGCAACGAGGCGCTGCCGTTTGGCGCGAGCTGCGTTCTCGATCTCGACCAAGGCTCGTTCGAGATTCTCGAAGGCGCGGTCGCCTGAGAATAGGGAATACTCAACAGAGAACCGAGAGGTCTGAAGTTCCGGAACTTCTCAGCTCTCGGTTCTCTGTTGCCTATTCCCTATTGTCCTCAGTGGAGCATCGGCTCCTCATCGGGCCCCAGCTCCACCCGACCGTAGCGTTCCTCGTACCGCTCCAGATTCTTCTGCAGCGCCAGCAGCAGGCGCTTGGTGTGTCGCGGCGAGCTGACGACGCGCGCGCGCACCTTCGCGCGGCCGTTGCTCGGCTGGATGAACGCGAAGTCCAGCACGAACTCGTTCTCGGTGTGGTTGAGCAGCACGAGGTTCGAGTACACGCCCTGCGCGATGTCCTCGTCGATCTGGACCTGCAGCTTCGGAGGGGTCGCGGGTTCGTCGGACATGCCGCGGACATTAGCTCAGAACCTCTCGCGCACTCGCGCGTTGAAGGCGCGTGCTTCGATCGCGCGCGCGCAGCTGCTGGACGACCACGGCCTGCGCTCGATCGCGCGAGGCCAGTCGCGCGCGAGGCGACGTTCGCGCGCGCACCGGCGAGCGACGCGAGCCAGCCCGCGACGTGCGCGCGACCCTGCGACACTGCGACACGATCGATCGGTATCGATCGGAGTTTTCTGTTCAACGACGGAATCGTCTTCGGCGACTGAGACAAGAAGGGACGTCAGTGGCCACCGGACTCGCCAGTTCGAGAACGCCAGGTGACAGCAGTAGTTGCCGTCACCTGCATCCCCAGGCGCTAACGTTGCGTTTTTTGGACCGCGCGATCCCGCGCACGACGGGGCTTGCGCTGGCATCGAACGTGCTCATGTTCCGATGCAACCAGACGAGGTCGACGCGCTTCTAAGGAATAGCGGCGACGGACATCCGGTTGACAACTAAAGAATCCCACGCGCGACCTAGGAGTGAAAGTTTCGACTCGGTGGATGACTAGTGGTTCCCTCCCCCCTCATCCCGCTGGTCTCCCCCACCACCTGAGGCAACAAGTAGCTCCTTGGATCTGCGCTCAAGGCCCTGCAAATCCCCCTTTGCAGGGCCTTTATTTTTTCCCTCGTCGGCGGTGCCGGGCCCAAAACTCGCGGTACTTCCCCCTTTGGGGGTTGCAGGCCGTTAATTTTTGCCCAAACTGCGCATCCACTTGCGCGCGCTAGGGCTCGATGTTGGCTCGAAGACGATAGGCATCGCGGTCACCGACGAGGCCGAGATCGCCGCGCACCCGCACGATGTTCTCGCGCGCGGAGGAACCGACACCGACGTGTCGGCGATCTCGACACTCGTCGACAAGCTCGACATCACCGACGTCGTCGTCGGAATGCCATTCGAGCTCGATGGCAAGGTCGGGCACCGCGCGCGGCGCGTCCAGCAATTCGCGCAGGCGCTGCGCGCGCGGCTGGCTCCCGCGGTGAAATTGCACGAACAGGACGAGCGTTTCACCACGGCGCAGGCCGAGCGCGTGCTGATCGATGCCGATCTGTCACGCGCGAGGCGCAAGCAAGTGATCGATCGTCAGGCCGCCACGCTGATCCTCCAGGCGTGGCTCGACGCCCACCAGGCGAACAAGTAACGTCCGTGAGCCCGATGTCGAAGCGCTCGTTCCGGATCGCCCTGGCGGTCGTGATCGGCTCGGTGATCCTCGTGATCGGGCTCGCCGGCTGGTTCATCCACCGCGCGCTCGCCTATCCGGACGCCGTGCACGGTGGCAGCGGCGCCGAGGTCGAGATCGACGTCAAGACCGGCATGAGCTTCCCCCAGGTCGCGTCGCTGCTCGCCGACAAGGGCGTGATCGAGCGGCCGACGTGGTTTCGCATCTACGCGATGTGGGAAGGCGACACGACGAACGTCAAGACCGGCAAGTACCTGATCAAGGACAACCTGACGCCGGCGCAGGTGCTCAAGGTCCTCGTCACGGGCGTCAAGGAGGTGACCGTCAAGGTCACGCTGCCCGAGGGCAAGAACATGCTCGAGTTCTTCCAGCTCCTCGAGCAGGCACGCGTCGCCAGCGCGAAGGAGCTCGAGGCGATCGCGCGCGACAAGGGGTTCCTCGCGCGCCACGCGATCGCCGGCGACTCGGTCGAGGGCTACCTGTTCCCCGACACGTACGAGTTTCGCGTCGGCGAGAAGCCACGCGTCGTGCTCGATCGCCTGGTCGTCCACCACCAGGAGGTGTGGAACGACCTGCTCGCGAAGCACGGCCGCGACGCGAGCGCGCTCAAGGACAAGCTGCACTGGACCGATCGCGACATCCTCATCATGGCGTCGATCGTCGAGAAGGAGGCGGTCGATCCCGCCGAGCGCCGCCGCATCGCGCAGGTGTTCATCAACCGGCTCACGAGCGAGAGCTTCAAGCCCAAGCGGCTCGAGACCGACCCCACCATCCGGTATGGATGTGAGGTCCCGCTGCAGAAGTCCGCGGCGTGCCTCGCGTGGAACAAGGGCGACCGCCTGCACCGGGCGCAGCTCGACGACAAGGACAACCCCTACAACACGTACCAGCACGAGGGGCTGCCGCCGGGCCCGATCTGCAACCCGGGCAAGGCGTCGCTCGAGGCGACGCTGTCACCCGATGGCTCGGACTACCTGTACTTCGTCGCGAAGGACGCGCGGAACCACGTGTTCTCGAAGACGCTCGACGAGCACAAGCGCAACGTCGACAAGTACATGAAGTAGCCGCCGGCTACGGACACGTCGGGCACGCGGTCGCGATCACGTCGAGCTCCTGCGCGACCGAGACCGAGAACGACGAGCCGCCGACCGCGCCCTTGGGCGCGATCGAGTTGGTCCGGGTCAGCCGGATGCGGTCCATCTTCGTCTGATCCTTCTCGTACGGGATCGCGTACATCGGGATCGAGTAGGTCCCCGAGTCGGAGATCGACAGCCCGTTCTGGTCCCCGAACGAGATCTCGGCCTGCTGCGCCGCCGCGGCGCGCGCCCACTTGGTGTCGGTCGCCATCGACGGATCGATCGACGCGCCGAGCGTCGGGAGCGTGAACGTGTGGATGTCGGGGCCGTCGACGTAGACCGCGGAGATCTTGTCGGTGCCGCTGATGACGTTCAGCTCGTAGACCTCGTCGTAGTTCGCCGCCTGACCGCGCCAGCGACCGTTCTGGCCGGCGGTGTTGTCGAACGTGAGCGTGGTGGTCCCGCTCGACGAGCGGACCGTGACCGTGCCGGTGGTGACCGGCATGCCGGCGAGCGACAGCTCGACGCTGAACTCGGTCGTGAAGTCGGTGTCGACCTTCGAGTTGGCGACGTCGGACTGAGCGCGAGCATCGCCGTTGACCGACAGCGTGCCGGTGCCGGTGCCGGGATCGGATCCCGCGCCCGGATCGAGCGCGTTGTGGCTGCACGCGACGAGCAGCAGGCAAATCGAGGCGAGGTGAAGACGCATGGACGAACCCCCTTGCGCACCATTTTCTCGTCGAGGATTCCTCCGTCAACGTGAGTGATTTGCACAGCGGCGTGCGCACGTCCCGTACACGCGCCAGTGTGGTACGGTCGATCTCATATGACGCTGGTGGGACAGATCGCCGAGCTGCAGAACTACGCGACGTACAAGGAGCTGTCGTGGGAAGGGTCCTTCGAGGACTACCTCTCCCTCGTGCGCCGCCAGCCGCAGGTCACGCGCAACGCGTATCAGCGACTGTACGACATGGTGCTCTCTCACGGCGTCGAGGAGTACATCGACAACAAGAAGAAGCTCGTCCGGTACAAGTTCTTCCGCGACGAGGCTCACGGCGGCAAGGACGCGGTGTTCGGCCTCGACGTGCCGCTCATGCGGCTGATGAACGTGCTCAAGAGCGCGGCACAGGGCTACGGCACCGAGCGCCGCATCATCCTGCTCCACGGCCCGGTCGGCTCCGCGAAGTCGACGATCGCGCGCCAGCTCAAGAAGGGGATCGAGGACTACTCGCGCACCAGCGAGGGCGCGCTCTACACGTACTACTGGAACCTGCCGGGCACGCTGAGCGAGCTCGCCGGCGGCAGCGAGGTGTTCCACTCGCCGATGCACGACGAGCCGCTGCGCCTGATCCCGCGCGAGTGGCGCGACGAGACGATCAACAAGCTCAAGCTCGGCAGCGACGACTACCGCGTCAAGGTCGACGGCGACGTCAATCCGGCGTGCCGGCTGATCTTCCGCGAGCTGATGCGCCACTACGGCGGCAACTTCGAGAAGGTGATGACGCACGTGCGCGTGCGCCGCCTCGTGCTGTCCGAGCAGGACCGCATCGGCATCGGCACGTTCCAGCCCAAGGACGAGAAGAACCAGGACTCGACCGAGCTGACCGGCGACATCAACTACCGCAAGATCGCGACGT
>JBLMXA010000403.1:0-4473 GCA_050257515.1 Acidobacteriota bacterium
GGGCCCCGGCAGCGTGGTGCCCGCGCCGCCGGCGCCGCCCGTCGCGACCGGGCCGACACCGCCGGCTGCCGGCGTCGCGCCGATCTGACCGTCCTGGCCCGGCGGAGCCGAGCCATCCGACGTCTGGCTGCCGCCACCACCGCCGCCGCCGTTCGCGGCGATCACGCCGGCGTTCGCGATCATCGGCGCCTGCAGCACGATCGAGCCGCCCGAGCCGCCGCCGGCGCCCGAGTTGACGTCGCCCGCGCCGCAATCCGTCGCGCCGCCGCCGCCGCCGCCGCCCGCGTCGAGCTTGCCGGTCGAGGAGATGTCGATCTTCGTCGCCGACGAGAGCTGCAGCGCACCGCCGCCGCCACCGCCCTGATCGACGGGCAGGCACGCCGTGCCGCTCGCGAGCCCGCCACCCGAGCCGCCGACGAGCTGCAGGATCGAGACGTCGCCGTACAGCTTGCCGCCGGTCGCCATCGCCACCGTGCAGCCCGTGATCTGGCCGCCGTTCGCGCCCGCCGTGCCGTAGCCGCCGCCGCTGCCGCCGGTGTCGGAGTCGCTGGTCGTCTCGTGCGAGCCCTGAGCGCCGGCGCCGGTGCCCATGTCGGTGACCGCGCCGCCCGGGCCCGGCGCCTTCGCGTGCGCGCTCGCGTCGAGCGTGCCGTCGATCTTCACGTCGCCGCCCGCGACGATCACGAGCGGACGCGAGCCGGTGACCGTGACGACCGCGCCGCTCGCGATCGTCAGCCCGCCGACGTGCAGCACGGCGAGGTCGGGGCCGCCGCCGAGCTGCGGGCGCACGTCGAGCAAGTCGCCCGCTGGCAGCGTGACGCTGATCGACGGCGCGCTGGTGTCGATCGTCACCGTGCCCGACAGCGTCAGATCGCTGTTCCCCGACATGCCGTCGGCGGTCGCGAGGTGGAGCGGATCGATCGCGGTCGCGCCCGGCGCGGTCACGGTGTAGCCGCCGGGCAGCACCGCGGTGCGATCGCCGATCGTCACGGTCACGTCGTACGGGCCGACCGGCAGACCGGCGGGCACCGTGCCCGACAGCGCCTCGTCGCTCAGCCGCGCGGCGTCCGACAGCACGGTGTCGCCGAGCGCGACCGACATGGTGCCGACGGTGGTGGTCGCCTGATCGAGGCTGCTCGAGATCGGCAGGTGGAAGCCGGTGCCGTCGATCTGCACCGCGACGTCGGCCGTGTTCGCGCCCGACGCCGGATCGACGCGATCGATCAGCAGGTCCGACGAGGAGAACGACGAGCACGCGCTCGCGAGCACGAGGCACGACGCGGCTCGGCACACGACGACCACGATCCCGATGGTACACGTCACCAGCCGAAGTCTGCGAACCACCACTCATAACCGACCCTGGCTCCGAGCCCCTCGATCTGCCCCAGGACCACACCCTGCGACAAGCGCCCACGTCCGTAGTCGACCGCAAGGAACGCCCGGCCAGGGCCGAGATGGACGTCGCCCTGCAGCTCGCCGCGCACGGCGAGCACGCTCTCGACGTAGTCGTCGGCCGGCTGCGTCGTCGGCGCGAGCTGGACGTGGACGCGCGTCGGCACGAGCGCGGCGCCGAGCGCGACGCCGAACCGGCGCGTCAGCCGGACCCGGCCGCGCACGCCGATGTCGAGCCCGACCGCCGACAGCGTGCGCCGCGCGCTGTCCATGACGCCGCCGATCGTCACGGGCACGCGGTCGGCGAACCGCATGCCCTCGGCGCCGAGCTGCAGTGCGAGCTCGACGCCGGAGATACCGCGGCGGATCGCGAGGCCGGCCGCGCCGCGCGGGCTCGCGAGCACGCCGAGGTTGTCGACCCAGCCGCCGCTCGCCCAGGCGCCGAGCACGAACGCGCGCGCGGGCGGCTCGAACCGCACGATCTGCTCGGCGAGCACCTGGCCGCCAGCGCGGACGACGAGGTGCGCGCTCGCGGCGTCGTCGTTCGCGACGAGCGCCGCGCGAAAGCCGGTCGGCGCGCGCGAGAGCTGCGCGAGCTTGGCGCCGGTGACGTCGACCTCGAACGCGCCGTCGAGCACCAGGTTGCCGAAACGATCCTCCACGACGAGGTCGGTGGTCGCGACGCGTCCGTCGACCTCCGCGGCGACCCGCGCGCTCGCCGGCGCGCCACCTACGGGGAGCTCGCGGTGCTCGCGGGCGCCGCCGGCCGAGATCTCGAGCGGCAGCTCGCCCGAGGCAGGCAGGTGCTCGGGCAGCCGGCCGCGGAACGCGATCGCGTCGCCGCGCGTGATCGCGAGCGGCGTGCCGCCGAGCGCGACGGTGACGTCGGGATCGTGCACCTCGTTGCCCTTCGCGTCGACGACGCGCAGCGTGCCGGCGAGCTCGCCGCCCGGCTGGAACGGCCCGGGCGGCAGCACCAGCTCGATGCGCGCCGCCGCGCCCGCGACGATCGGCAGGTCGAGCTGCGCGGTGCCGGCCTTCGGATCGCCATCGACGCGGATCGTCACGCGATCGCGGCCGGGCGCGCCGGGCGCGGTGTACGCGACGCTCCACAGCCCGCCGCCGAGCGACGTCACCGCGCCGAGCGCGCCGTGCTGCGCGGACGCGGCCACCGCGGCTGTCGCGACGGCCGGCCGGCCGTCGTCGCCGGCGACCGCGATCGCGATCGTCACCTGCTGGCCGATGTGGATCGCCGGCGCCGCGACGACCGCCGCGATCCGCGGCCGTGCCGGCACCTTGAGATCGGTGATCGCGTCGGTGACGTAGCCGGCCCTGCCGGTGCCGCGCGCGACGCCGTGCGTGATGCCCGGCGGCACCTCGATCGGCACCTTCGCGAATCGCCCCGCCGCGACGACGGGCCCGAACCAGCGGCCGGCGACCCAGAACTGCACCTTCGAGCCGCGCTCTGCCTCGACGGGAACCGTGGTGACGCCGGTGACCGGCACGAACACCGCACCGAGCCGCTCGCCGTCGGCGAGCGCGATCGCGACGAGCCGCGGCGCGTTGCCGGCGAGCGCGAGCACGAGATCGCCGCCGCCGTGCGCGGTGATCGCGCCGTCGCTCGCCGATGCACGCAGCGAGGCCGGCGGCGACCGCGTGGTGCCGTCCCACTCGAACGCGTCGAGGTGGACCTCGCGGGCCGTGCTGCGCACGTCGCTGTCGGCGACCGTCGCGTAGATCCCGGCCGGCGGCGGCACGAGCGACACCTGAAACGCCGACGACAGTCCATGCGCGCGCGCCGTGCAGGCGAGCTTCGTCGCGCGCGTCACCGCCGGCGCGAGCAGCGATGGCGGCTGCTTCGCGAGCCCGGGCAGCGCGGCGGCGCCGCTGCACGTCACGGTCGCGACGTCGTGCATCGGCAGCGGCTTGTCCTTGCGCGGCGACGGCAGCGCGATCGTCACCGGCACGACGGTGCGACCATCACCGGCCGCCTGCGCCGGCGGCGTCACCGTCACCGCATCGCCGGCAGGCGCGTCCGCGCCGGCGGGCAGCGCGGCCGCGGCGACGAGCGCGACGACGATCAGCGGCCGTTCCATAGCCCGTCGGTCTTGGCCTTGACGCGATGCCTGCGGATCGTCAGCTCGCGCGGCGCGAGGAAGATCGGCGTCTCGCGCTTGCCTCGGATCGCGTACACGCCCCAGTGATAGTCGCCCTCGCCGAGCGACTTCACGTTGACCTGCTGGTCGCCGGTGACGATGCTCGCGACCGTGTCGGTCGCCGGATCGGAGCCGGTGCCGATCACGAGCCGGTACTTCGTCGTCTCGCTCGCCGATTGCCACGAGAACGTGATGCGCGGCGAGCCCTCGGAGAACCCGATCTTCGCGCCGTCCGCCGGCGCGACGAGCAGCTCCTTCGGCGCCTCGTCCTCGAAGTACATGCGCCGCGCGAAGCCGTACTCGCCGACGCGGCCCCGCGGATCGACGGCAGCCGCGCGCCACACGTAGAGGCCGACCTCGTCGGGCGAGAACGACGTCTTCGTCGCCGCGCTGTCGCTGTCGACGACGAGCTCGTGGAACTCGGTGTCGCGCGCGATCTGCACGTGATAGCGCGCGGCCTTCGGCACCGCCTGCCACCTGAGGTCGACCTTCTTGCCGGCGACGAACTGGAACCGCGCGTCGATGCCCGGCAGCACGCTGCGCGGGAACGGCAGCAGCTTGACGATGTCGCCGGCGCGATCGTTCGCGAGCTCGCTCGCCTCGCCGCTGCCGAGCGTGCGCTCGCCGTCCTTCGTGATCAACTTCGCCTTGCCGCTGGTCACCGCGATCTCGAGGCCCTTGCCTGCCGACGGCGTCAGCCGCAGCTCGGTGTGCGCGCCGCCGGGGTCGGCCTCGATCCGCGCCTCGCTGCCGTCGGCGGCCTTGACGACGAACGGGCCGCCGCCGGGCTCGGCGACCGCGACCAGCGAGCCGGTGTCGACGTGGATCGCGGTGTCGACGAGGATCGTCGTGTTCTCGCGCATGTCGAGGAAGCCGCCCGTGACGAAGCGCAGCCGCGCGAACGAGTGGTCGCCCGTGCGCGCCC
>JBLMXA010000404.1:0-5019 GCA_050257515.1 Acidobacteriota bacterium
CCGGCCTCGGCGACCAGGCGCTTGACGACGCGCTCGAACACGTCGTCGGACGAGAACGCCTTGCCCGAGCCACGCAGCTGACCGTCCTTGCCGACGACCACGCGGTCGCGGCGATCGATGATGATCTCGTCGATCTTCTCGTCGGCGAACAGATCCTCGAGCGGACCGAGCGCGAGCGCCTCGTTCAAGGTCTCCTTGATCAGCGCGTCCTGGTCGATGTACTTCGGCAGCTCGCCCGAGCTCTCGAGCGTCTCGACGAGATCGACCGTCGCGCGCTCGGCGCGCTGCCACAGGTCCTCCTCGTGGAGGCGCTCCATCGGGATCTTGTCGAGATCGAGCTTCGCGCGCAGGCGCTCGAGGATGTTCGACTGCAGGTCGAGCATCTTCACGACCTTCGGATCGAGCGGATCGAGGTGAACGCCGCGCTTGCTCGGCGTGGACACCGGGCGCGTGACCTTCTTCGCGCCGGCGCCGACGAGCTGGCGGCCCTTGCCGGTCGCCGTGCCGGGGAGCGGCACGACGGGCGCCGGTGCGCCCGCCATCGTCGGACCGGGCCCACCGATCGCCGCGGAGGGCGCCGAGATCGGAGTCGGCGCGGGCATCGCCGCGGGTGCCGACGGAGCGGCGGCGTGCGACGGCCCGCCGTGCGGCCCGGAGTGTGGAAAGTGCGGGTCGGCGAGCGTGGGACCGGGCGCGGGGGCCGCGGGCGGCGGCATCGGCGCGATCGGCTCGCGCGCGGCGGCGCCGGCGCCCGAGTACATCGGGGGCGGCATCGTCCCGCCGGGGCGGCCGGTGCGGCCGGGCGGCGGCGCCGAGATCGGCGGCATGTCGCGCGGGCCCGGCGGACCGCCCATCGGATCGCGTGGTTCGCGTGCACCGAGCGGCTCGCGCGGCGCGAGCGGCTCGCGCGGCGGCATCTCGCCGGGGCGCGGCGCGGGGCGCGGCGGCAGCGATCGCGGCGCGACCGATGGAGGCGCGGCGCGCGGCGGCGGTGGCTCGGGTGCCGGCGCGGAGGAGATCGGCTCGGGCGCGGGCATCGGACCCGACGCCGCCATCGGCGCGGGGAAGCTCATCGGCTGCGGCGCGGCCTCGGTCGGCCGCGGCGGACGCGCCTCGGGCGCCATCGGCGCGAGACGATCCTGACCTGGCGGCGACGTCGTCGTCTCCGACGGTCCATCGCCCTCGGCGCCGCTCGCGGCCTCGTCGACACCGACGATGAAGTCGCCGATGTAGATCTTGTCGGAGTCCTTGACGACGAGCGGGCTCGTGATCTTGCGACCGTTGACGTACGTGCCGTTCGTGCTCTTGAGGTCGACGATGATGAACTTGCCGTCCTTGAGCACGATGCGCGCGTGACGCTTCGACACGTTGCCCTTCGGGAGCACGATGTCGTTGCCCTGCACTCGCCCGATCGTCACCTCAGGTTTGTTGAACACCATGCGGCGCTGCTCGCCGCCTTTTTCCTGGATGATGATGGTGAACATTGGCTCCTGAGGTCGGGGGGACGCAGGTGTGGTCCCCTCCCGAACCGAAACGGTACTAAGCAGCGGCAAACACGGTCAAGTTCGGGGCGCCGTAAGCGCACCAGAAGAACCTTCAGTCGGCGCCCCCAGGTGCAAGGCGCTCCGTACATCGTCCCACCATAGCGCCCACACACCGACCACCGCGATCCCGAGGATCGCGAGGACCAGCACCGCGTCGACCCAGCGCGGCCTCACCATGAATCCCACGCTAGCACGCAGCGTCCATTAGGGCATGATGCGCGCCATGAAGAGCCTGATCTTGCTCGCGGTCCTCGCGATCCTCGCGCCCGCCGCTGGCGCCGCGCCGGCGAAGAAGAAGTACCACTTCGAGCTGACGAAGGTGCTCCCCAAGGAGACCGTCAAGCCCGAGGTGGCCAAGGTGGCCAAGGCCCAGCTCGAGGCGCAGCTCGCGAAGGCGTTCGAGACCAACCCGCAGCTCGTCGCGAACCTCGACGGCGCGCCCGATCCGAAGGCCGACCCCGAGGGCTACCGCAGGTACCTCGCGAGGAAGGGCATCACCGGCGCGTACCTCGTCACCGTCGAGATCACCGACGCCTCCGAGGAGCTGGTCCCGCTCGACGACAAGCGGTCGCAGCGGATCGTCGTCAAGATCGGCATCCACATGCTCGGCGAGACGATCCCCGGCCGCACGATGGGCTTCACCGGCGACGGCCACGCGACGGTCAAGGTCGAGGTCGGCATGAAGGTCCGCGACAAGGATCGCGACTACGCCTGGGAAGGCGCCGCCGAGACCGCGATCAACGACGCGCTCAAGACCTGCTTCGCGCAGCTCGCGAAGGGCACGCCGAAGCAACACAACTAGACCAGGCGCGCTAGCGCACGAAGTCGCCGATCCGCCACCACCGGATCTGATCGAATCGCCAGATGTTCGTGAGCCCGTAGTCGCGATACGACAGCCAGATGAACAGGGCCTTGCCCTTGATGTTGTCGATGGGGACCGAGCCCCACACGCGCGAGTCGTTCGAGTTGTTGCGGTTGTCGCCCATCACGAACACGTGGCCGGGCGGCACGACGTAGTGCTCCTGCTGCTCGCACGCGCCGGCGTTGGGCTTGGTCAGCACGAGCTTGCCCATCACCTGATCCTGCGGTGACGCGCCACTGGAGTCCTCGAGCGACTTGGAGCACTTCGGCGGGAACGGATCGTCGAGCCTGGGAAAGTCGCGCGCGTCGCCCGCCGTGTGGGTGCCGAGCTTGCGCATCTCGTCGAACTGCGGCCGGTCCTCGCCGTGGAACACGTCGTACGAGCTGCCGTTGACCGTCTCGCGGTAGCGGCTGATCTTGCGCATGTACCACTTGCCGGTCGTGTCCTCGTAGTCCTCGTACTCTTCCTTCGCGTTGACGAGCTCGTTCGGGACCGCCTGGCCGTTGACGTAGACGACGTTGCAGCGGACCTCGACGGTGTCGCCGGCGAGCGCGACCACGCGCTTGATGTAATCGCGGTCCGGATCGCAGGGATAGATGAAGACGATCACCTCGCTGCGCTCGGGGCCGCGCACCTCGAAGAACTTCGTCATCGTGTACGGGATGCGCACGCCGTAGATGAACTTGTTGACGAAGATGTGGTCGCCGATCTCGAGCGTCGGATACATCGACGAGCTCGGGATCTTGAACGCCTCGATCACGAACGCACGCAGCGCGAGCGCGATCAGCACCGCGGCGCCGATCGACTCGATGTAGTCGCGCGTCGTCGACTTCGCCGGCTTCTTGATCAGCTCGTCGCACAGCGCGTCGAGCAGCGGCAGCTGCCGGCGCACGCGGCCGAGATCGCGATCGGTGAGGCCCTTCTCGACCTCGCCCGTCACCGTCTCCAGATCGCCGGCCTTGCCGCGCAGGCCCTTCTTCAGCGTCAGCGCGGCGCGCGCCTCGCGCACGAGGCCCCTCGCCTCCTTCTTCACGCGCCGATCGAGCGAGGCGGCGCGCATCAGTCGACCTTGAGGATCGTCAAGAAGGCCTCCTGCGGCAGCTCGACCGAGCCGACCGACTTCATCCGCCGCTTACCTTCCTTCTGCTTCTCGAGCAGCTTCTTCTTGCGCGTGATGTCACCGCCGTAGCACTTCGCGGTGACGTCCTTGCGGATCGCCTTGACCGTCGTGCGCGCGATCACCCGGCTGCCGATCGCGGCCTGGATCGCGACGTCGAACATCTGGCGCGGCACCACGTCCTTCATCTTCGTGCACAGCTCGACACCGCGATGGTACGCGCTATCGCGGTGGCTGACGATCGAGAGCGCGTCCACTCGCTCTCCGTTGACGAGCACGTCGAGCCGGATCAGATCGGCCTCGCGGTACCCGGCGGGCTCGTAATCGAGGGAGGCGTAGCCGCGCGACATCGTCTTGAGCCGATCGTAGAACCCGAACACGACCTCCGCCAGCGGCATCTCGTAGACAACGCGGACGCGCCCTCCCGGGTCGTAATGCAGGCCCTGCTGCACGCCGCGGCGCTCCTGGCACAGCTGCATGATCGGCCCGACGTACTCCTGCGGGAGGTGCACGGTCGCCGTGATGATCGGCTCCTCGATCTTCTCGTACTTGCCCTGGTCGGGGATCTTCGCCGGATTGTCGAGCTCGATCACCTCGCCGACCGTGTTGTGGATGCGGTAGCGCACGCTGGGCGCGGTCGTGATCAGGTTGAGATTGAACTCGCGCTCGAGCCGCTCCTGGATGATCTCCATGTGGAGCAGGCCCAAAAAACCCGTGCGGAAGCCGAAGCCGAGCGCCGATGACGTCTCGGGCTCGTACGTCACGCTCGCGTCGTTGAGCACGAGCTTGCCGAGCGCATCCTTCAGATCCTGGTAGTCGGCGGCGTCGACCGGGAACAGTCCGGCGAACACCATCGGCTTGACGGTCTTGAAGCCGGGCAGCGGCGCGTCGCACGGCCGCTCGGCGTCGGTCAGCGTGTCGCCGACGCGCGCGTGCGCGATGTCCTTGATCGACGCGGCGATGATGCCGACCTGGCCGGCCTCGAGCGTGTCGATCTCGACGATCTGCGGCCGGCGCACCGCGACCATCGTGCACTCGTAGGTGACGTCGGTCGCCATGAAGTGGAGCTTCTGCCCCTTCCTCAGCGTGCCGGCGACGACGCGCACGAGCACGACGACGCCGCGGAACGCGTCGTACCAGCTGTCGAAGATCAGCGCCGACAGCGGCGCCTCGCGATCGGCCTTCGGCGGCGGGATGCGCTGGACGACCGCCTCGAGCATCTCGTGCACGCCCTGCCCGGTCTTCGCGCTGACGAGCAGCGCGCCCGACGCGTCGAGCCCGATCGTGTCCTCGATCTGCTGCTTGACCCAGTCGGGCCGCGCGACCGGCAGGTCGATCTTGTTCAGCACCGGGACGATCTCGAGGTTGTTGTCGAGCGCGACGTAGACGTTCGCGAGCGTCTGCGCCTCGACGCCCTGCGCGGCGTCGACCACGCGCAGCGCGCCCTCGCACGCCGCGAGCGAGCGCGAGACCTCGTAGTGGAAGTCGACGTGGCC
>JBLMXA010000405.1:0-3993 GCA_050257515.1 Acidobacteriota bacterium
CCTGTCGCCGAAGGGCTACAAGACGGTGATCGAGATCGATCTCGTCGGCACGTTCAACGCGTCGCGCGCGGCGTTCGAGCCCTTGCGCGCGAGCGGCGACGGCCTCGTGCTGAACATCAGCGCGACGCTCCACTATCACGGCACGCCGCTGCAGGTGCACGCGTCGGCTGCCAAGGCCGGCGTCGACGCGGTGACGAGGAACCTCGCCGTCGAGTGGGGGCGCTTCGGCATCCGCGCGTGCGGCATCGCGCCCGGCCCGATCGGCGACACCGAGGGCATGCGCCGGCTCGCGCCCGGCGACGTCGCGGATCGCGCGAAGGCGGCGATCCCGGCCGGGCGGTTCGGCACGATCGACGAGATCGCGGCGGCCGCGGTGTTCCTGCGCTCGCACGCGGCGGCGTACATCACCGGTCACGTGCTCGTCGTCGACGGCGGCCACTGCGTCGCCACGCCGTCGCTGATGGGCGCATGAAGCGCGGCTCGCGCCGACCTGCCAGGCGCGCCGCGCGCGCCGGGTCCGTCGCGGATTCGCCGCTCGACGTGGCGCTGCCGCCACGCCCGGTCGCGATCGAGCTCGTCGGCGGCCGCGGCCATCACGATCGCGTGCTCGCGGCCGTGCTCGACGCGAAGGTCAGCGTGTGGATCGCGACCGCGAACGTCAAGGAGCTGATGATCGAGGACGGCCGCGCGCAGCCGGGCCGCCGGCGCACGCTGAGAAAGCGCCCGTACGTGTCGATCCTCGCGCGGCTCGACGAGCTCGCCGCGCGCGGCGTCGAGCTGCGTCTGCTCCACGCCGAGCTGCCGTCGCGGCCGTTTCGCGAGGAGCTCGCGCGCCATCCGCGGCTCGTCGCCGGCGGGCTCGCGCTGCGCCGCTGCCCGCGCGTCCACCTCAAGACCGTGATCGTCGACGGCGCGCTCGCCTACCTCGGGAGCGCGAACTGGACCGGCGCCGGCCTCGGCGCCAAGGGCTCGGGCCGCCGCAACTTCGAGCTCGGCATCGTCACCGACGACGCCCCCCTCCTCGATCACGTCCAGGCCCTCTACGACCGCATCTGGACCGGCGGCGAGTGCGCCGCCTGCCGCCTCCGCGATGCCTGCCCCGGCCCCCTCTCCGAGCAAAATCAATGACTTATCCGGGGACGCTTTCTCCTTCTTCAACCTTGGTAACCGGCCGCCCCGGCCGGTGCACGATGTAGCTGGTGGCAGTGGCAACCGCGTACGTCGAAGATGTGCTGCTGGTCGACCGGTGCCTCACCGGAGAGCCGGCCGCGACGCGCGAGCTGTTTCGCCGCCATCGCAACCGCGTCCACGCGTGCCTGTTCCGCGTGCTCGGCACGAACCGCGACATGGACGACCTGCTCCAGGACGCGTTCCTGCAGGTGTTCCAGTCGCTGCGCAGCTGGCGCGCCGAGGCGAGCCTCGCGACGTGGATCGATCGCGTCGCCGTGCGCTGCGCGTACCGCTACCTCACCCAGCGCGGCCGCCGCGTCCAGACCGATCCGCTGATCGACGACAGCGAGGTGCCGGGCCCCGACATGCCGGGCGCGCGCCGCCAGCTCGCGCGCGAGGGCGTCAAGCGGCTGTACGACGCGCTCGAGGAGCTGTCGCCCGCGGCACGGCTCGCGTTCACGCTGCACGAGATCGACGGCCGCTCGATCGCGGACGTCGCCGCGCTCGTCGGCTCGTCGGTCACCGCGACGAAGCTGCGCGTGTGGCGCGCACGCAACCGCATCGAGGCGGTCGCCGCCGAGGATCCCGTGCTACGCGAGTTCCTCGCCGACAAGGAGGCCCCGTGAAGCTGCAAGGGCGCATCCAGGTCGAGCCGCTCGACGACGAGCGGCTGGTCAACATCGAGCGGCACATCGTCGCGAACGCGAAGATCGGTCCCGCGCCCGAGCGCACGCCGCGCCATCACCTCGCGTTCGCCGGCGCGCTCGTCGCGGTCGCGGCGGCCGCGCTGATCGGCTGGAAGCTGCACGCGCCCGGCGCGCCGGCCGTGACGCGCGACAAGCCGCAGTCGCTCGCGGTCGCCACCGAGGCGCAGCGCTCGACGCTCGCGCTCGAGGGCGCGACGATCGCGAGCGATCCGGGCACGACGTTCGACGTCACCCGCGAGGCCGGCAAGGTCGTCGTCGTGATGACGCGCGGCAAGCTCGACCTCGCCGTCGAGCATCGAGAGGGCCGCCTGCTGGTCGTGCGCGCCGGCGACACCGACGTCGAGGACGTCGGCACCAAGTTCTCGGTCGCGTGGGACGGCACGCACGACGTCGACGTCCGCGTCCGCGAGGGCGCGGTGAAGGTGAAGCACGCGCGCGAGCAGCTGATCGTCGCCAAGGGCCAGGAGTGGCAGCCGGCGACCGGCGTCGTGCCGCTCGTCGAGGTCGCCGCGACCGAGGCGCCGCCGGTGCCGGTGCCGCCGGTCGTCGTCGCGGTGAACGAGCCGCCGCCGCTGCTGCACGAGCGCCACGCGCGCGTGCCGGCGCCGCCGCGCGTCGAGGACGCCGCGCCGCCGGAGCTCGGCGAGCCGATGCCGACGCCGAGCCACGCCGCCGCGAAGGCCGCCGCGATCCCGTCCGATCCGTACGTCGATCTGAAGTCGGCGATCCGCCGCCAGCCGCTCGCGCTCGATCCGAAGATCGATGGCCAGCGCGATGCCGCCGCCGAGATCGGCCGGCTCAAGAAGATCGCGTACTCGCCGACGACGCTCGGCGACGAGGCGTCACGGGCGCTCTACACGATCGCGGTGCTGCTGCACAAGCCGCTCAAGCAGGACGCCGAGGCGCTGCGCACGCTCGACATGTACCGGCGCCGCTTCGCGAAGGGCAAGGAGCTGGGCGCGGTGCTGTGGCTCCGCGTGCGCATCACCTGCGGCCGCGCGATCGACGACGACTGCCGCAAGGCCGCGTACGGCTACCAGCACGAGCTGCCGCAGGGCGACGCCGCCGACGTCGCGATCCGGATCACGAACGCGCAGTAGCGCAGTATTATCTCCCGCCGGTGGGGCGGCAGACGGTCATCCTCGAGCTCGCTGTGGATCCTGCGGTCGCGCGCGATCTCGCGGCCGGCGGCGTGTTCGTGCCGGGCTGCACGGTCGGCCTCGACCAGGACTGCGAGCTCGTCGTGCGCGGCGCCGGCGACGAGGTCACGGTCGCGGCGCGCGTCGTGTTTGTCGACGGCCGCGGCGCCGGCTTGCAGCTGATCTGCGACGCCGCCGTGCTGCAGCAGATCGCGCAGATGGCGAGCCCCGCCGAGCCCGAGCCCGAGCCCGAGCCCGATCCCGATGCAGAGGGCCCCAAGATCGCGCTCAACGTGCAGCAGCGCCTGCGCGGGCTCACGCTCGCGCAGCAGGTGCGGATCGCGCAGCGCGGCGAGGTCCAGGAGCGGATCGTGCTCGAGCGGATGTACGGCAAGAACGTGTGGGAGTCCTTGCTTCACAACCCGCGGCTCACCGGGCCCGAGGTCGCGCGGATCGCGCGCATGGGTACGCTGCCGCGGGTGCTCGTCGAGGTGATCGTCGGCAATGGCGCGTGGCTGCAGATCCCCGAGGTGCGGCGCGCGCTGCTGTCGAACCCGCGGCTCGGCGTCGATCAGATCGTGCGCGTGCTGCGCCTGCTGCCCAAGCACGAGCTCAAGCTCGCCGCATCGCAGACGGCCTACCCGTTCGCGGTGCGCGATCAGGCCAAGCGCATGCTGCGCGACGGGAGCTAGTGGGCTAGGGTGCCCTGCGATGCGACCCGACGGTAGACGTCCCGATCAGCTCCGCCCCTTGGAGATCGTGACCGGTTTCCAGAAGCACGCCGAGGGCTCGGCGCTCGTCAAGCTCGGCGATACGTGGGTGCTGTGCGCCGCGAGCGTCGAGACCGGCGTGCCGTCGTTCCTCGTCGGCAAGAACCAGGGCTGGCTCACCGCCGAGTACGCGATGCTGCCGCGCTCGACGCACACGCGCACCAAGCGCGATCCCGGCGGCCGCGGCAAGGAGATCCAGCGGCTGAT
>JBLMXA010000406.1:0-11826 GCA_050257515.1 Acidobacteriota bacterium
TCGGTGCGGTGATGGCGATGCCCATCGGCGGCGGTGCGCCGACAACCCTCGTCGCGAATGTCCCGACGCCCTTCGGAATCTCCATAGACTCGGACGACGTGTACTTCACATCGGGCGGGTCCGTTGCGAAAGTCGCCAAGACCGGCGGTCCGGTGGTCACGCTCGCTACCGGCAGCGAGCCCTACCAGGTCGTGGTGGACGCTGGCAAGGTATTCTGGACGGACGTCGGCACCTGGGACGTCACGAGCATCGCTGCTGCCGGCGGACAGGCCACCGTGCTGGTGAACGCCCTCGGTGCGATGCACCTCACCGTCGACGGAAGCCATGTCTACGTCGCAGAGTACGCTGGCAACGGGTCGATCGTGGAGGTGCCGCGCAGTGGCGGCGTGCCGGCCGAGATCGTGAAGCTGGAGAACACACCGAGCGTCGTCACGCTGGACGCGACACACTTGTACTGGGCTACCGAGCACGAGCTACATCGGGCCGCGCTCGACGGCAGCAAGGTCGAAACGATCGCCGTCAATGACAGCCTGACGCGAGGCCTCGTGCTCGACGATCAATTCATCTACTGGGCGACCGATGCGCTCGCGATCGATCAACAACCAGGCATCGCGAAGCTGGCGAAGTCGCCATAAGAGCACCGTCGATCTAGTGGAACATCAGGGTGCAGTAATCGACCGACTCGCGCACCGTCGGCGCCGGATCGTTGATGCCGCCGCCGTGGCCGACGCAGTCGAGAAAGCTGCGCACCATCGCGGTCGTGCCTGCCACCGAGCAGTCGGCCGTACCGAACGTGTTGCCCTTCGCGCGCAGGTTCGTGCCGTCGGGCGTCGTGCCGACGCACACATGCGAGTCGACGCTGCCTGTGAACTGGTTGTAGCCGAGGTCGGCGGCGGTGCCGAGATCGAGGTTCGCGAGGCTCGTCAGCGAGCCGTTGTCGGAGATGTGGATCGCGCTCGAGCCGCTGTTCTGGATCCGCATGTGGCGGAGCTTCGCGGTCGCGCCGCCGTAGAGGACGACGCCGTTGGTGCCGTTGGTATCGACGCCGACGTTGCTCAGCGAGTTGTTCGCGTTCGGGCTCGCGAGGTGGATACCGGTGTGCGTGTTGCTGCTCGCCGTCACGGTCTTGAGTCCCGCGAACGTGCCGGTCGTCGGCTCGGCGGCTTCGATCGTCAGCTGCGACGTGGTGTCGTCGGTGACCCAGATGCCGTAGCTGTTGCTGTCGTAGCGCGAGCGCGCGTCGGCGTCGGCGCCGACCAGCATGTCGACCTGGCCGCCGCCGATGTAGAGACCGGTGCTCGCGTTGTCGTGCGAGGTCACGCCCCACGCGAGCTCGGCGTTGCCGCCCGCGCCGACGTTGATGCCGTGGAAGAAGTTGTGGATGTTCAGGTGATCGAGATGGACCGGCTTGGCGAGCGTGCCGCCGGTGACGTGCACCGCGGTGCCGCCGCTGGCGAGCGTCGCCTGCTTGATCTCGAGGTTCGAGATGCGCGCGGCCCAGTTGCTGGTCGCTGCGGCCTGCGCGACGTACGGCGCCTCGAACGCGCTCGTGTTCGCGGGCGCGACGATCACGGCGGGCGACGTCGCCGCCGCAGCCGTGCGCAGGTAGACCGACGACGGCACGGTCAGCGGGAAGAAGCTCGCGCCACCCTCGCTCGTCGCGTCGATCGTGCCGCCCTTAATGATGACGTCGGTGTCGCCGGTGAACGAGTCGTTGCGGACCGCGTTGAACGCGCCGTGCAGCGTCTTGAACGGGCACGCCTGGGTGCCCGTGCTCGGGCCCATGTAGCTCGGATCGACGAAGTAGCCGCCGTTCGCCGTGCCGATGGTTGGCGCGGCGGGCGGGACGCACGTCGAGCCCGACGGCACGCACGATCCGGCCTGGCACGTCGAGTTCGCGCCGGTCTTCGCGGTGCAGTCCGCGGCGACGCAGCACTCGGCCGCGACGCACGTCTCGCCGCTCGCCCTGTTGCAGCACAGATCGCCCGTGCCGCACGACGAGCTGATCGGCTTGCCCGAGCACACGTTGCCCGCGGCGATGCACGAGCCGCTGCTGCAGATCTGGCCGACGTCGCAATCGGCGTCGCCGCGACAGCCGACGCACTGGTTGTCGACGCACTGCTGGCCGCCGCAGTCGGCGCTCGTGTGGCAGGTCGCCGCCACGCACGCTCCCTGCACGCACAGCGTGCCCGGGCCATAGGCCGCCGCGCACTTGGCATCGTCGGTCGTGTCGACGCAGTCGCCGCAGCTGCCGGTGCTGCCGCACAGCGCGGGCGAGCCGTCGAGCGTGCACGCCGCGCCGGCCGAGCAGCTGCTCGCCGGGCCGTCGGGTGGCTTCACCGGCGCGTCGGGCTGAGGGCCGGGTTGCTGCTTGGAGACGTTGCCGCACGAGGCGATCAGGCAGGCCAGGAGCAAGGTGGTGATCCGCATGCCCGACGAACGCGGAGCCCTCGAATTCTTCCCGGAACCACCCCGAGATGATTCTCACGGGAAGAAATCGCCGCGGCTTCGTTCTAGCGCTGGATGCAGCCCCTGCTCGTCAGCTTGACGGTCCAGGAGCCGGCGTGTGACCGTCGGCGGGCCGTGACGGCAGGGGAGAGTGCGATCGCGACTGCGGTACGGGCACACGAGGGGCTGTTGCTCGCGACCGCGCGCCGGCTCTGCGGCAACGCCGCCGATGCCGACGACCTCGTGCACGACACGTACGAGCGCGCGCTGCGCTCGTGGGATCGCTACGCCGATCGCGGCAACCTCAAGAGCTGGCTGATGGCGATCCTTCATAACCTGTTCATCGATCGCTGCCGCAAGGCCAGGCGCGATCCCAAGACCGAGGCGATCGCCGAGCACGAGGTCGCCGCACCCGAGCCGCCGCCCGCGCCGCCGGCCTGGGCCGAGGTGACCCCCGAGCAGGTCGCGCGCGCGCTCGACGCGCTCGGCCGCGAGTTCCGCGCGGTCTACGACCTGCACGCCGCCGGGCGCTCGTACGACGAGATCGCCAGCGAGCTCCAGATCGCGAAGGCGACCGTCGGCACGCGCCTGCTGCGGGCGCGCAAGAAGCTCAAGGAAGCGCTGCTGCGCGAGCTCGGAGGTGCGCGATGAGCGAGCATGCCGAGCTCGAGCTCGTCCACATGCTCGCCGACGGCGAGCTGTCCGGCGCCGAAGCAGACCGCGCGCGCGAGCACCTCGCGACGTGCGCCGAGTGCCAGGCCGAGCTCGCCGACATCATGCAGCTGCACGCGCTCGCCGCGCCGCGCGTCGCGGGCAGCGGCGGCGACGTGATCTCGCTCGCGTGGTACCGGCGCCGCAGGTTCCAGCTCGTGACGCTCGCGGTCGTCGCCGCCGCCGGCGTGACGCTCTACCTCGCGACCGCGAAGCACGCGCACGAGGAGGCGCCGCCCGCGCACGCGCAGATCGCGCTCGCGCCGAGGCGGCAGCTCGAGGCGCGCGTCAGCTGGGGCCCCGCCGCGGAGTTCCGCGACTACGACGTGCCGCGCGCCGGCGAGCCCGCGCACGAGTCGATCCCGCTCGCGGTGCTCGCCGACGTCGAGAAGACCGGCGACGTCCACGGCGTCGGCGTGCTCGCGCTGCTCGACGGCGAGCACGCGCAGGCCGCGAGCTACCTCGATCGCGCCGGCGACAGCGCCGACGTGATCTCCGATCGCGCCGCACTCGCGCTCGCCGACGGCCAGCCCGCGCGCGCACTCTCGCTCGCCGACGCCGCGCTCGCGAAGCAGCCGCACCACGCGCCGGCGCTGTGGAACCGCGGCCTCGCGCTGCGCGCACTCGGCCTCACGCGCGGCGCGGCCGCCGCGTTCCGCGCGGTGGCCGACAAGCACGAGCGCGGCTGGGCCGACGAGGCGGGCAAGCGCGCCGCCGCGCTCGACGCCGAGGCCGACGCGCTCGAGCAGCGCTTCCAGCGCCTCAACCAGGCGAGCGTCGCGCTCGCGAGCGGCAAGCTCGAGATGTCGCTCGACGACGCGCGCGCCGAGCCGGGCTACGCGCGCGGCATCCTCTACGACGCGATCCGCTCCGCGCCGACGCGCGAGCGCCTCGACGCGCGGCGCCCGCTCGCGAAGGTCATCGACGAAGCCGACGGCGACCACGCGGTGCAGGACGCGATCGATCGCGCCGCCGCCTCGCTCCACCCCGAGCTCGCGAGGCAGTACGGCGAGATGATCCGCGCGCTGTCCGTCGAGGCGCGCCTGACGCAGGCCACCGGCGACGAGAAGCCGGTGCCGACCGGCCCCGCGCGCAAGCAGCTGCTCGCCCAGCTGCGCGCCGCGCACGCCGACGACCTGCTGATCGGCGTGCTGATGAAGCTCGCCGACGATCGCAGCACGCTCGACGACGACGAGGTTCCCGAGTTCGCCCGGCTCACCGCCGCCTCCCCCGATCCGTGGATGCAGATGCTCGGCCTCGAGAAGCAGGCGCTCGTCAAGCTGCGCGAGGACGACCTGATCGGCGCCGAAGCGATCCTGCTGCGCGCGCGCGAGCGCTGCTCGCGCGGGGACGCGCCGGTGTTCCGGTGCGTGATCGCGAACAGGCTGATCGGCGATCTCTACCTGAAGTGGCTGCGCCTCCCCGAGGCGCGCGCCGCGCTCGACGATGCGTGGAAGCTCGCGATGCGGTCGGGCGAGTGGTTCCTGCTCGCTGACTTGCTGCGGCGGTTCGCCGACCTCCACGCCGTCGAGTCCGATGCCGAGGGCTCGAGCCTGCCGCTCGTGCGCGCCTACACCGACGAGATCGTACGTCGGGCGCCTGCGGCCCCCGGGCTCGCCGACGTCCGCTGCCAGGTCGCGTTGATCGCGCGCACCGAGGTCGCGACCGTGCTGTTCAACCAGCACGCGTTCGCGCAGGCGCGCCGCGCCCTCGAGGGCCCGACGTGCGCGAGGATCGACTCGTTCGGTGACGCGGCGATCTATCTGTTCCTGCGCGCCGAGCTTGCCGAGCAGAGCGGTAACGCCGGCGAGATCGCCGCCGTGCGTGCGGACATCGCGAAGCTGCGCGCCTCGCCGCAGCTCCCGAAGGCGCAGCAGATCCTGCTCGATCACTCCGAAGGCCGCGTCGTGATCGGCAGCGATGCGGCGGCCGGCGAGGCGCTGCTGCGCCGAGCGATCGCCGAGGCCAAGCAGCTTCCGGCCTCGGTCGTCGAGGCGCGCCGCGCGGCCGCGTGGAGCTACGCCGTGCTCGCGATCGCCGCCGCGAAGCGAGGCGACGCGCAGGCCTCGCTCGGCGTGCTCGCGGAGGAACAGCAGCTCGCGGCGCCGAAGACGTGCGTGCTCGGCATCGCGCTCGACGGCAACCGCCGCGCGTTCGTCGCGCGTGACGCTGCCGGCAAGCCGCTCGTGCACTACGACGAGACCCGCACGACCGCGGCGATCGACCCGGCCAGCCTCGTACCGGCCGAGATCGCGACGCCGCTCGGTGCGTGCGCGAGCGTCGACGTGATCGCCCGCCCACCGGTGCACGGCATGGCCCGCATCCTGCCGGACGCGATCGCGTGGCGCTACCTCGCGCGCCGCGCCAGCGCACCGGGCCCGGCAAGCGACAAGAGGCTGGTGATCGCCAACGTCGAGCCACCGCCGGCGCTCGAGCTGCCCCATCTGCAGACGTGGTCCTCTCGGGGCGAGGTGCTGTCGGGTGCGCAGGCGACACCGTCGCGCGTGCTCGCCGCGATCGGAACGGCCGGCGACGTGATCGTCCACGCGCACGGCATCGTCGACGCCGCGCAGCCCGACGCGTCGTACCTGGCGCTGTCTCCGGATGCCGACGGTCGGTTCGCCCTCACGGTCGGGGACGTGCATCAGGCGCATTTCACGAGCGGCCCCGTCATCATCCTCGCCGCGTGCCGCGCGTCGCAGGCCGCGCCGGTGTTTCACGAGCCATGGAGCTTGCCCGCCGCGTTCGTGTACGCCGGAGCGCGCGCCGTGATCGCATCCGCCTCGCCGATTCCGGATGCGGACGCGGAAGCATTCTTCGACGCCGTCCGTACCAGAATCCACGCCGGGGCTGGAGTGGCGATCGCGCTGCGCGATGCCCGGCTGGAGTGGATCGCGCAGCACCGCGGAGCTTGGGTCCGCGACGTCATCGTCTTCGAGTAACCGTCACCACCACGAGGAGCCCTTCATGAGAACCGTCGCCTTGATCTCCCTCACGTTGTTCGTCGCATGCGCCGCTCCACCCGGAGGGCCCGAGCTGGGCACCACCGAACAAGGCCTCGTGAACGGAACGGTCGGCGGTGGAGACGCCAACACCACGCAGTTCTGGGATCCGAACAAGGGATCGGCCGAGGATCTGTGGCCGTCGGATCAGCAGATCTGGGCGGCGAACGTGCTGATCCGGAAGGCACCCGACATCCCGCCGCCGCCGAGCTCGACCAACGGCGTCAGCGCACCCGCGTTCCTCGCGGTCGTCGTGTGGAATCACGCGACCGTCGGCAGGATCTACTGGATCCCGTTTGGCTCCACCGGCACCGACTTCCACCACACCTGGGACTCGACGCTCGCGCTGCGAACGAACAACGCGCCCAATAACGGCGGCGGCTCGGATGGCTCGCCGATCGCCGGAAGCGGCAGCCCCACGCCGCATCCGAACGTCGACCAGTACGGCAACTTCATCAACTGGTACCTCCGCTTCCTCGATGGCTTCGTCGCGAACGCGAAGACCGCCGCATACCAGGTCGACTACGGCCTGAACACGTTCCTGTCGTACGACGCCTCGGGCGGCTAGCCACTACTGCAACCGCGCTGCGACTCGTCGATGTGCTATACGGAGCTGCCGCGAGCGTGGCGGAATTGGTTGACGCACCAGCCTTAGGAGCTGGCGGGCGTAAGCCCTTGGGGGTTCGAGTCCCCCCGCTCGCACGAATCAGGCAGCGATGATTGCTGCCTTTGGTTGGTCAAGGGTGGTGGCCGCTGCCACGTGGCTGCCACGCGCACCGAGCATCGCGAGCACGCGCGCATCGGGATCATCGATCCCGCGCGCGGCCTCGCGGATGTGCTCGGCGAGCTCGCGCGGGTGTGCTTCCGCGACGTGCACGTAGAGCATCGTCTCGTCGATGCGCTTGTGGCCGAGCCACGCCTGCAGCCGCCACGGGTTCACGCCGAACAGCGCAGAGTGAGTCCCGAACGTATGCCGGAGCGTGTGGAACAAGCGCACCGGCAAGCCGGCGCGGCGGCAGATGCGGCCGATCGCCTTATCGGCCTGGTCGTCGGTCTTCGCGCTGCCGTCCAGATTGCGGATGACGAGCCCTTCGCGGATGACGGACATCTGCTTGAGCGCGTCGTGCAGCCTCGACGTCATCGGGATCGTCCGGCGAGTGCGGCCTTTCGGCGTGGTCGTCTGCTTGTTGCGAGTCTGCTGGTTCACCGTGATCGTTCTGGCAATCATGTCGACGTCCTCGCGCCAGCGCAGTGCTTTCACCTCGCCGACGCGTAGCCCGGCCTCACCGGCCAGGCAGATCGCCGCGTACCACTCGTCACCTTCGGCCTTCGCCGCCGCGAGGAGACGAGCGTACTGCTCGAAGTCCCACGCGACGATCTCGGGCCTCTCGACCTTGAACATGCCGATGCGCGGCGCCTTGTCGATCACCTCGCACTCCACCGCGTACTTCATCGGCTTCGACAGCACCGCGAGGATGTTGTTGATGCGTTTCTCGCCGAGCTTCTTCGCGACGAGGTCAGCGCGAAACCGCGCGACCACGGGCGTCGAGATCTCGTCGAGGCGCATCTTGCCGAAGCGCGGCTCGAGGTGGAGCTTGTAGATGATGTCCTTGGCGCGCTGCTCGCTGGGCTTGTTCTTCCGTCCGATCACCCACTCCTTCCAGAACGAGCCGTTGAACCAGTGTGCGAACGTCGGTGCCTCCTTCTTCACGGGCGCCTTCGGCGCGACGACTTCTTGAATCGCGCGCTGCTCGGCCTCTTGGGCCCCGACCTTGGTCGCTGCGAGATCGTGGAACGGTCCGGGAACACCGGGCGTGCCGAAGAGTCGCAGCTTCCTACCGTCGAGGGTCTTGACGGTGGTCCTGAAGAACCAACCGCCTGTTCTGGGATCGCGTCGTACAGGCATCTTCATTGCCTTTCCTTCGCGCCCTGCGATGACCACGAGCCCAACCATGACATGAGCGCATCGCGGCTGAAACGGATCTGTTTGCCCAAGCGGCGATGTGGGATCTCGTTTCTGCCGACGAGCTCGTAAACGGTGTTGCGGCCGACGCGCAGCAAGCGCGCGACGTCGTGAACGCCGAGAACCGGCTCGGCGTTGTCTTCGGCAATCGCGGACACGGCGTCACACGAACAGGAAGAACAAGAGGATCGCCGTCGGCGCGAGCCAGGGCGACTTGCGCGTGGCGGTACCGACTGCGCGAGCGGTGGTGTGGACGATGCTGCTGAGCTTGGAAACGATGCGGTCGAACACTGTGGCCTCCACTTATTACTGGCGACCACTTCGCTCTCGGGACCGTTTGGCACGATCTTCCTTGCCGATCCCGCGCGGGTGGTCAGGAGGCCCGAACTCGATCGCGTCCTCCTACTGGGTAATGCCCACGAGCACATGCCCAACTCACGCGGTGATCTTTACTTTCTGGCGCGGTTCTTTCGCGGAGATCTCTCCGATCTGCGTCGTAAGCCCGCGAGCGCTCGACCGGAGAAACCGCGCGAGGCGTCCAAGATCGAGCCGTTCTTCGGCGCGATGTTTGAGGCGAGCGTTCTTTCTCGGAACTTATTTCCTCGACGGTGCGCGTGCGGAATGGGCGCCAGACACGCCGGGTTCTTGGACGCGATCTTTCTTTTCCGCGCTACCGTCCTCGACGGCGCTCACACCGAATCGGTGCGAGACAAGGCCGGTTCTTGGACGCGAACGCCTCATCCTACGGTATCGAACCGGAGCACTGGCAGGACTGGAGGGTCGGTCGGTGCGAGCTCGTGGCGAAGGACCAGGTGGTAGGCGCCGTTGCAGGCGCGCGCAAGCGAGGGGACGATGGCGGCACGGGTGGGACGGTCGGGGACGGCGCCGACCGCGATGCGCTCGGGAAGGTCGGGGCGAGCCAGCAGTGGCTCGCCGGGGATCAGCGAGCGGACGAGCTCGAGGCCCGTCGCCGCGACACGCGCGCGGTAGGGATGGTGGGTCGAAGGGATGGTCGTGCCCACGCGGTAGGTCGCGACCGACCGGAACGGCTGCGACGCGGCCGGCTGCGCAGCGGCGGGCTCCGCGTGGGCGGTGCTCGGGCCGTCGACGGCCCACATCGTGTCGTTGACTTCGTCGCGGACGAACGCGGTCGAGGACAGTGGGTTGCCGACGAGCGAAAAGCCAGTGGTCGGTAGCGCGAGCACCAGCGGGCCGGCGAGCGACGCGTCGCGAGTCAGCTCGAGGAAGCGCCAGGGCGTGCGCGGGCCGTCGAGGTCCGCCGCGCTGCGGACCAGCGTTCGCGTGCCGAACGTGTCGGTCACCACCAGCGACGTGACACGCGCGACCGAGCCGACCTTGAGCTCGAGCGGAACGACAAGCCAGTGATCCGCAAACGTCAGGCCGAGCTCGATCATCACGAGGCGCGCGGGATCGCCGGGGCTCGCCGCCAGCGACGGCCAGCGGACGATCGCGTCTTCGAGGTCCCAGTAGCGCCGCGAGGGTGCACCTCGATAGCGAACGTGTGATGGCACCTTCGTGGAGACGCCGGCGGTAGGCGGCGTCGCCAACCCGTCCGACGCCGCGTCGAAGTCGTGCCATGAAATTGCGCCGTCGCGGTGACCGTCCGCGACGAGGCGCGCACCTGCCACGCGCGCTTCGAAACGATACGCCAGCCGATCGGGACGCCACGAGCCCGGCACTGCAACGCGGCGCGATGCGAGCCAGCTCCGACAGATCGAGGCAACCGCCGAAGGGTCATCTGGCGCGACCGCGAGACCCGCCGGGAGGTCCGCGCCCTCGAGCATCGGCGCGAGCGCCTCGCTGACTCGCGCGGCATCGGGAGCTCGGCCGACGGCTACCGTGTACAGCGCGCGGTCCTCCGGTGTCAGCGCCGCGAGCTCGTCCACGGTCAGTGCGAACCCGAACCGCGACACGAACACGGCCGCCGATGCGGTCGACGCGCCGAGCGCGCGCAGCAGCCGCTTACCCGCGAGCACGCGGTCGGGGATCGTCGGAAATGCCGTCGCGAGGGCCACGTCGATTGGTGTCCCGTCGGGATCGAACGGCTGCCACGTCGCGTCGTCGCCGCGGAGGGCGTCGATCCGGCCGACGTCGTACCTCGCCCGCGCTTCGATGGCAGAACCGCCGTCGACACCGCGCAGCTCCCCGAGTTGGTACTGGCGCCCGAGCAGCCACAGCGGGTCCGCGATGCGCGCCTCGGTGCCCGCCGTCATGTCGCGATCCCGCGACCGCGGCTCGAGGCGCACCCAGCTCGTGATCGAAGCCATCACGTACCTCCCGTGAAGTCTGTGGATGCCGTGTCTCCGGCGAGGTTGATCGCGAAGTACAGCGCCGGGAGGTACTGTCCGGCCGCGTCGATCAGATCGCCGTCGACCATGCGGAGCTGTGCGAGCGCGAGCGCTTCGCGGACCACGGCCTCGACCGCGTCGTCCGTCCACGCGGGTGCGGCGTCCGACGGTACGGCGAGCAGCACCGTCTGCGGCGGACACGCCGTGGGCTGCTCGAGCTGGAACGCGATGCCCGTCGTCTGCTTCGCTTGGGGCACGGTCTCGTTGAATGCATCCACGATCAACCCCGCGACAGGCTGCGCGAGATCCAGCCCGAGCGGGGCGTGGATGACGTAGCTGCGCCGGCCCTGCGGCGGGGGGGCCGGTAGTTCGGGGTCGGGCTCCGGCTGGAACACGGCGCGCCCGATCCACGGATCGCCGGGGACGTGCGGGAGCTGCGCGACGAGCAGCTGGCTCGCCGGATCGGGGCCGCCGAGCACATCGGCGACCAGCACAGCGCGTTCGAGCGCCGCCGCGCCCGTCCGCGCGGCCCCGACGTTGCTCAGCCACACGACGGCGTCCTCGGGATCGGCGAGCAACGCCGCGCGATCGCCGAGACTCGCGGCCAACCCGACGTCGGGGATCGCGAACGCCGGGAGCACGACGAGATCGCGCCCGTACAGCAGCTGCAACCGCGCGGTGGCGCGGGCGGTGCGCTCTGCATCGGTTGTCGCCACGCCGAGCGCGTGCAGCTGATCGCTCCGCGCCACGAGCACGGACGCCACCCGTTGCGCCTGCTCCGTCGATGGATCGCCCGCGGGGACGGCGCCTCGTACGCCGAGGAGGCACGCCGCGCGCAGGCCCGCGATGGGATCCGTTGACAGAAGGGCGAGCGCGTCATCGAGCTCGCTATCGCTCCCCCGCGCCTCGAGCGCCGCGATCGCGACGGGATCGGGGGCGCCGGCGAGGCCGAAGTCCGAGGGGCCGGCAGCGCGGCCTCGCGCCAGCACCTCCGCGAGGGCCGCTCCAAGTGCAAGCGCATCATCGATACCGCGCGCCCCGCTCGGCCGGTTCGGCTCCAGCGTCACCGGTCTATCACCGCGCTCACGATCGAGGATCCAGTCGCGCAGCTCGCCACTCGCGGCGAGACGCACGAGGTCGAGCGCGCCGAGACCGAGCGCGTCGAACCGCACGATGCGGACACCGGCCGCCGACCGAACACCGGCCGCATACGTGCTCGCGGACCCGAGCATCGCCGCGCACCACGCCTCGAGGCTCGGTTCGGCGAGAGCGCGAGGCGTCCGCGTCCAGCCCGACGCGGTGACTGCGGCTGGGACGAGCGCCGACACGGTGTGCATGAGCCCGACGCCGCGGCCGCGTACGTCGAGCACGCCGATCTCGGCGGGCGGTGGAG
>JBLMXA010000407.1:0-6712 GCA_050257515.1 Acidobacteriota bacterium
CGCATGCGCTCGAGCACGACGTCCGAGCCCGACTGCACGGGCAGGTGGACGTACTTGCAGAGCGTCGGCTCCTCGGCGAGCGCCGCGATCACGTCGTCGGTGAAGTCGACCGGGTAGGGCGACGTGAACCGCACGCGCTCGATGCCGTCGACGCGCGCGACCGCACGCAGCAGCTCCGCGAACGTGACGTCCTCGAAGCGATACGAGTTGACGGTCTGGCCGAGCAGCACGACCTCGCGATAGCCGGCGGCGGCGAGCTCGCGGACCTGGCGCAGGACCTCGCGCGGCGGCGTGCCGCGCTCGCGCCCGCGCGTGAACGGCACCACGCAGAACGTGCAGAACTTGTCGCAGCCGCGCTGGATCGTGACGAAGCCGGACACGCCGTCGCCGCCCACCGCGCCGGACAGGCCCTCGTAGGTCTCGGCCTTGTCGAGCTTGATGTCGACGACGCGCTCGCGCTGCGCGCGCGCGGCGGCGAGCAGCTCGGGCATGCGGCGGTAGCTGTCGGGGCCCGCGATCACGTCGACGCCGGGCGCGCGATCGGCGAGCCCCTCCTTGAGGTGCTCGGCCATGCAGCCGACGATCGCGAGCACGGTGCCCGGCCGCTTGCGCTTGTGCGCGGCGAGCTCCTGCGCGCGCGCGATCACGCGCTCCTCGGCCTTCTCGCGCACCGCGCACGTGTTGACGACGATGACGTCGGCCTCGTCGGCGCGCGCGGCGGTCGCGTAGCCCGCGGCGGCGAGCACGCTGCCGATCAGGTCGCTGTCGGCGACGTTCATCTGGCAGCCGTACGTCTCGACGAACACGCGCGGCGCGCCGGGCGCCGCGGCCGGCTGCGAGCGCACCTGGGCCGCACGCTTGCCGAGCGGGACCAGGCGTTCCGACATCCCGCGGGAGTTACCAGGCCGGCCGGGCGGCGTCTACTCCGATCTCGTCGCGTCGGGATACGGCGTGAAGTGCTGGCGCGACGCGCGGTGTGCGTCGAGCCTCGCGAGCTCGTCGCGCGTGTAGCCGTCGGGGCTCGTCGCCGGCAGGTGCGCGCCGATCCAGCCGATCACCTCGGCGCGCGCGCGCGTGCCGGCCTCGCCGGCCGGGCCTTCACCCTCGGCGCACTCGTCCCACAGCGCGAACAGCGCGGCGCGCCGCGTGGCGGCATCGCGGGTCGTCGCCCACAGCCCCTCGAGGTTGGCGTGCATCAGCTCGGCACTGCGCGCGAGCTGTCCGGCGCGAAAGCTCGCGCCGCGCTCGATGCGCTCGGCGCGGGTCGCGTCGAGCAGCGCCTTCTTGCGCGACGCGAACGGATCGCCGAGGTGGAGCTTGCGCATGAGATACGACGTCAGGTCGGCCTTGCCGCTCGCGATCGTGTTCGGGGGCGGCATCGGCTCGGGCTCGCACATCTTGTCGCCCCACCTGTCGCACTGGTTCGGCTCGGCCTTGAAGTGCTCGGGCAGATCGGTCGCGGGTCCGCCGCGCGCGATCGCCTGTGGATCGGCGTACCACTCGCGCAGGCCTCGCCCGAGCTCGTCGCCGAAGTCGCGCAGCGCGCGCTCGGAGTGGCGCAGGTCGTCGAGCGAGGGCAGCGGCACGTGCAGGTGGATATCGATGTCCTTGGCGTCGTGAAAGTGCGCGGTGCCGTCGCGCTCGACCGCCACCTGGGTGACCGCATCGTGGATCACGCCGGTGCCGCCCGGCGCCGCCTCCAGCCGACCCGGGCGCTCGACCTCGGCTGGCGGCGGCAACGGGTGGTCGAGGATCGCGTCGGCGTCGCCGTCCGACAGGTGCCACTCGGGCGGGCGCATGTGCATGTACAGGCTGCCGGGCGGCTTCGGCGGCAACGGAGAAGCGGAACCGGAACCTGAATTCCGGAATTCCGATTCCGCTTGTCTGTTTTCCGTCCCGGACACGCCGGACATGCGGGACACACCGGACACCGGACGCCGGACGCCGGACGCCGGACGCCGGACGCCGGACACCGGACGCCGGACGCCGGACGCCGCGTCCGGCTCGCCGACGAGCTCGACCTCGAGCGGTGGCGGCTCGACCCAGACCAGGGCGGGCGCGGCAGAACGCCCCGGGTCGGGCGTGGGCACCTCGTGCTCGCGCAGCCACCATGCCGCCGCGACGATCGCGGCGGCGTGCGCGAGCAGCGAGCCGAGCAGCGGGCCGGGGCGCACCCTGGTGCGACTCTCTCTCAGGCCGTCGCGTTGCCCATCGAGGCGCTTGACGTGGCTCGCAGGGACGGGTGTTGTTACCGTTCGCGATGGACAACCACCCCACCGAGCTGTTCTGGGCCCTGGGGATCCTGGCCGGCGTCGTCATCACCGCGGCGCTGGTCAACCGGTTGCGCCCGCAGCACCGGTCGCGGCTGCGCCGGCTGGTCACGCTGTTCGTGCTGTTCGCGATCACCCTGATCGCGGGAGTCGGGTTCGAGCAGGCGAGCGAGCCGGCGTGGGCGAGCGGCCTGTTCACCGCGTCCGAGGTGCTCCGCGCGTTCGCGCTCGTCAACATCGCCGCGACGCTCGCGTTCTCGGTGTTCCTGCCTGCCGCCGGTGTCGTGCTGCCGATGATCGCGAGCGACCTGCTCGTCGGCGTCGGCTACGCGGTGACCACGATCGGCGTGCTGTCGCACCACGGCGTCAATCCGAACAGCGCGCTGGTGTCGGGGGCCGTGGTCTCCGGCGTGCTCGCGATCTCGCTGCAGAGCACGCTCGGCAACATCCTCGGCGGCGTCGCGCTGCAGCTCGACGGCTCGATCCACGAGGGCGACTGGGTGCAGCTCGAGAATGGCAAGCAGGGCAAGGTGCAGGCGATTCGCTGGCGCCACACGGTGATCGAGACCCGCGACTGGTCGACGATCATCGTGCCGAACGCGCAGCTGCTCGCGAACAACATCATGATCCTCGGCAAGCGCGGCGGCGAGCACGTGCCCCAGCGCATGTGGGTGTGGTTCAACGTCGACTTCCGGTTCCCGCCGACGCGCGTGATCCAGGTCGTCAGCGACGCGGTGCTCGACGCGCCGATCGAGAACATCGCCGACGAGCCGCCGCCGAACTGCGTGTGCATGGACTTCTCCCACGAGGGCCGCGAGAGCTTCGCGTCGTACGCGGTGCGCTACTGGATCAAGGACCTCGCGCCCGACGATCCGACGAACTCGCGCGTGCGCGCGCGCATCTACACCGCGCTGCGCCGTGCGGGCATCCCGCTCGCCGTCCCGGCGCACACCGCGTTCGTCGAGATGCACGACGAGGTCCGCGCGCAGAAGCGCACCGCCCGCGAGATCGACGAGCGGCTCGCGGCGCTGCAGACGGTCCACCTGTTCCGCGGGTTCAAGCCGGACGAGCTGCGCACGCTGGCCGCCGGCATGAGCCACGTCCTCTACGCGGCGAACGAGCGGATCACGAAGCAGGGCGCGGTCGCGCACTGGCTGTACGTGATGACCTCCGGACAGGCCGAGATCCGCATCAACGAGAACGGTGCGCCGCCGCGCACGGTCGCGAAGCTCCAGGCGCCCGACTTCTTCGGCGAGATGGGGCTGATGACCGGCGAGCCGCGCATCGCGGACGTCGTCGCGCTCGGCCACGTCGATTGCTTCCGGCTCGGCAAGGACACGTTCGAGCAGGTGCTGCTCGGGCGCCCGGACATCGTCGGCGAGCTGTCGGAGAAGCTGGCGACTCGCCGAGTCGAGCTGATCGCGGTGCGCGAGGGCCTCGACGCGAAGGGCAAGCAGGCGCGGCAGGCCAAGGAGCGCGAGCGCATCGTCGACGGCATCCGGGCGTTCTTCGGATTGTGATGTGAGACGATAGCGCGGGTGCGCTCGCTCGTTCGCGTCATCGGCTGGCTCGCGGTCGCGGTCGCGCTGCCGGTCGCGTCGGGGCTGAGCGTGGGCCGGCTGGGCGCGGTGATCGGCGTCGGCGCGAGCGTCGTCGTGCTGCTGTACGCGTGGCTGTGGCTGCCGCGGTCGGCGCACGCGGCGTTCGAGGCGGGCCGGTTCGCGCGTGCGGCACGCCGCTACCGCGTGCTCGAGGCGATCGCGGCGAGCGCGCGCCGCCGGCGCGCGGCGCTGCTGTCGCGCTCGGGTTGCGCCGTCGCGCGCGGCGAGCTCGCCGCCGCCGAGCGCCTGCTCGCGCGCGTGGAGGCCGCCGCACTCGACACCTCGGAGCGCGCGGTGTGGCTCAACAACCGCGCGTGCGCGGCGCTCGCGGCGCGGCACGATCCACACGCGGCGCTCGCGCTCGTCGACGAGGCAAGCGCGCTCCGGCCCGACGTCCCGGCGCTCCAGCACACGCGCGGCATGGCGCTGCTCGCGGTCGGCCGCATCGACGACGCGATCGCGGTGCTCGACGGCATGCGCAGCGGCGGCGAGCTGCCCGCGCGCCTCGAGGCCGATCGCTGCCGCGACCTCGCGCGCGCGTGGGCGCTCAAGGGCGAGACCGCCTACGCCGAGGACTACCGGCTGCGCGCCGACGCGCTCGCGCGCTGACCCGCGCGCAGAGATCGGGCCGCCAAGACGCCATGCACGCCAAGACAGACGCCAGCAGAAGTAACCACAGAGGACACAGAGCACACGGAGCAGAGTGTTCTTCGCGCGCGCTTCGCGCGCGAAAGGAACCCCTCCTTCTGATCTTCGTGTCCTCTGTGTCTTTGTGGTTAGTCCTGCTTCTTGGCGTCTGTCTTGGCGTGCATGGCGCCTTGGCGGCCAGTCTGATGCGGTAGCGCGGGCTATCTCCAGGTGGGCCCGAGCTCGGCCTCCATGATGTCGCACGCGAGTGACACGCACTCGTTGCACAGCGAGGTGCCGGCGCGGCCGAGCAGCTTCTTGACGTCGCTCTCGAGCTTGCCGCACCACGCGCACACGCCGGTCGTCTGCGGCTTCTCGCCGGACTCGCCCGCGGCCTCGGCCATGTCGGCGAGCACGTCGGGCATCGGAACCTTGAACTCGCCGGTCGTGCCGAGCGACAGCGCGCTGCCGCCGCCGAGCGCCTTGTGACATCCGGCGCAGACCATGACGAGCTCGCCACCCTCGAGCGCTTGCGCGCAGATCGGGCATTGCACGAGATCACCCTAACCCGGTCGCGGAAGCGTGACCACCATCTTCGTACCCTTCCCGACCTCGGTCTCGACGTCGATGCGGCCGCCGTGCTCGGCCACGACGGCGTGCGAGGTCGCGAGTCCGAGCCCGGTGCCCTTCGGCTTCGTCGTGAAGAACGGGTCGAAGATGCGCGCGAGCTGCTCCTTCGGGATGCCCGGGCCATCATCCTCGACGGCGATCCGCGCGCCGCCCGCGGCCGGCCGCGCCGTGATCGTGACGTGCTTGCCGCCCGCCGCGGCGGCCTCGGCGGCGTTGCGCACGAGGTTCCACAGCACCTGGCGCAGCTTCGCCGGATCGGCGTTCACCGGCAGCGGCCCGGAGACGTCGGTCGCGAGCTCGACGTCGGCAAACACCGCGTCGCCGCGCGCGACCTGCACGAGCTCGTCGACGAGCACCGCGAGATCGAAGTCGACCGCCTGCTTCGGCTTGGGGTTCGTGTAGTCGAGCAGATCGCCGATGAGCACGTTGAGGCGCTGGATCTCGCGGTGCACGATCGTCATCAGCGTGCGATCGTCGTCGGAGGTCTGCGGCGACTGCCGCAGCAGCTCGATCGATCCGGAGATCGACGCGAGCGGGTTGCGGATCTCGTGCGCGATGCCCGCCGCGAGGTGGCCGACGGTCGCCAGCCGCTCGGCGCGCCGCGCGTGCAGCTCGAGCCGCTTGAGCTCGGTGAGATCCTGGAAGTTGATCACGCGCCCGATCACCTGATCGCGCACGTCGCGCAGCGGCGACAGCGTCGCCCCGACGACGAGCTCTCGCCCGCGGGACGGGATCACGAGCTCGGCGCGCCGCGGCTCGGCACCCGCCGCGCCGTCGAGCAGCGCGGCGAGACCGGGCATGACGCTCTCGATCGGCAGCCCGGCGAGCTCGGCGACGTCGGTGAGCAGGATCTCGCCGGCGGCGGCGTTGGCGGTGAGCACGGTGCCATCGGCGGCGAGCGTGATCAGCCCCGAGCTCAGCGAGCGCACGATGTCCTGGTGCAGCGTCAGCAGATCCGCGGCCGCGCGCCGCGTGGTCGCCAGCGTCTCGACGCCGCGCTGCAGCTGATCGCCGAAGACCACGGACAGCGTCCCGACGCCGATCATCAGCGCGACCTGGATCCCGAGCGTGCGCGCGAGCTCGGCGGCGGTCTCTTGCCAAGGCCGCACGTTCGGCGGTAGCGGCAGCTCGAGCACGTGCGCCCACGCGATGAGCGACACGGCGACGAGCGCGGCGAGCGCGAACACCGTGACGACGATCGCGCCGCGGCGATACGCGAGCGCGCCGGCGGTGACGATCGTCAGCGCGAACAGGAACGTGTACGGGCTCTGCGCGCCGCCGGTCACGTAGACGAGCGCGCTCGTCAGCACGAGGTCGTTCGCGAGCATCGGCCGCACGACGTCGCGCGTCGCGAGCCCGCGGCGCAGCAGCAGCCCGAACACGATCGACGACAGGTAGGTCGCCGCGATGATCGACGACTGCAGCCACACCGCGCCGCGCTGCTGCGGCCCGCCGCGCGCGGCCAGCCACAGCGATAGCCCGAGCACCACCGTGACGACGAGCGTGCGCAGCAGCAGCAGGCGCGCGACGCGCCGCCGCGGCTGATCGCTCGGAGGCAGCGCCGGCGCCTGGACCAGCGAGTCC
>JBLMXA010000408.1:0-8964 GCA_050257515.1 Acidobacteriota bacterium
GTCCGGTTGCGTCCCGGATCGAGTACGAGCACGAGTACGAGTACGAGTACGACCGGTTCAGCTACGTGACCGACATTGCGGCTAGCCGCCCACGACCACGTGGCCCTCGGCGGCGTCGACGTCGAGGCGCTCGCCGCCGCGGACCCGCGCGACGAGCTCGGGGACGCCGGCGATCGCGGGCAGCTGCGCGGCGGCGAGCACCTCGCACGCGCCGGCCTCGATCGGCTCGCCCGAGACCGCCGCGATCGCGCCGCGCGCCACCGCCTCGAGAGCGAGGAACGCGCCGAGCCGCGGGACGACGAGCACGCCGCCGCAGATCGCGAGCCGGTGCTGCACGTCGGCGACGAGAAACGCCCACAGCTCGCGGACCTCGCGGTGACGCTCGTCGACGAGCGCGCCGAGATCCTTCGCGCCCGCGGCGCCGCGATACGGCACGTGCTCGAGCGCGGCGATCACGCCGTCGCCCGGCGAGCGGCCAGCGAGATGCCCGCGCAGCGCCGCCGCGACCAGCCCGAAATTCGCGAGCACGCGCGCGACCCCCGGTCCACCGTGACCGAGCCGGTGGGCCGCCGCGCCCTGATCGAGCTCGAGCGCGTGCAGCGCGGCGGCCTCCGACACCGGCCGCGCCGATCCGGGCGGGAGCACGACCGCGCCGCCGCTCGCACGGCCGGGCACCACGGCGGTGCCCGCGAATCGGTTCGCGACGCCGCCCCGCGCGCGCTCGCGCTCGATCGCGAGCAAGCACGGCGCGGTGAGCGACGATGCGAGCACCACGTCCGCCTCGCTGAAGCTGCCGGGCGCGCGGCGCTGCAGCACGAGCACGCCCGCGACCGCATCGCGCGCGAGCAGCGGGACGCCGAGGTACGCCGCGAATTGCTCCTCGCCGATGCCGGCGACGTGCTTGTAGCGCTCGTCCTGCTGCGCGGCCGCGACGGTCACCGCCCGCCGCCGCTCGGCGACGACGCCGGTCAGGCCCTCGCACACGCCGAGCTGCACGCGACCGATCGCCGCGGCCGGGAAGCCGACGTTGCCGCGCATGACGAGCACGCCATCGCGCTCCTGCAGGTACACGCTGACGACCTCGACGCCGGCGATCCCGGCGACGAGCCTGCACATCGCGCACAGCGTGTCCTCGAGCGGGCGCGAGGCGCGCGCGAGCTCGACGAGCGCGAGCATGCCGTCGAGCACGCGGGCGTCGTCGTGGACGTGGATTCGAGCCGGGGCAACCACCGACTCAGCGTGGCACGCGGCCTGTTTCCGGCGGATTTCGCGCGGGTGAAACTCACCGCACGAGCTGCACGATCGCGACGAGCAGCTCGGCGACGATCAGCGCGACGATGTAGTACTCGACGTACAGCGAGCGCTTCGCCTGGCTGAGATCGAGAATCGTCTGCGCGGTGCGCGACACGACCGTGACCTTCGTGTCGAGCGCGAGGTGGCGCTCGCGGATCTCGTACTCGTCCTCGAGGCGCGCGTAGAAGCGGTCGAGCGAGGGCCGGTCCCACAGCACGTCGGGCTTCTCGAGCACCTCGGCGCGGCCGACGAGCGCCTGCTCGACGAGCATCGCGGTGCCGATGTGGCGGACGAGGTCGCGCTGCTTCCACGGCAGCCGGCGCGGCGCGTTGCGCATCTGATGAGCGAGCGGCTCGATCGCGGCGAACGCATCGGCGATGCCGAGCTCGTAGCGGCCGAGGATCACGCTCTTGCCGAGGATCTCGGCGATCACCTGGAGGCGGTCGAACGACAGCTCGCGCACGGTGATCGCGTCGGGCTCGACGTTGTCGGCGTCGGAGATCCGCACGATCGCGCGCTCGGTCTCGTGCTTCTGGTACGGCTCGGAGATCCGCGGCGCGAGGTCGGCGAGGAACCGCTCCTGCTGCAGCTGATCGAGGCCGAACAGCACGACCGCGCCCGCGCGCAGGAGCACCGCGTACCCCGAAGACGCGACCTCCATCACGATCGGCTGCTGCGGCGTGAGCCGCGCCTCGAGCCCCTTGACGTCGATGCGCTCGCCGACGTGGATCGCGCGGACCTCGCAGCGCTTGCCGAGTCGGGCTTCGGCGTCGTTCGACATCGGAGGTCCTATCGTACGCTCGATGTCGCCGCGCGGGCGACCCCCGCGCGCACGTGCTGGCCGTCTACGGTACAGTGCGCGGCGATGTCCGAACCTGGCCGCACGGGGCAGCTCCGCCGTTCCGTCGGCTTCTACGGCCTGATGTTCGTGTCGCTCGGCTCGATCATCGGCTCGGGCTGGCTGCTCGGCGCGCTCAACGCGGCGCGCGATGCGGGTCCTGCCTCGATCCTGTCGTGGATCCTCGCCGCCGCGATGCTGTCGCTGCTCGCGCTGACGTATGCCGAGCTCGGCGCCGCGTATCCGGTTGCCGGCGGCGCGGCGCGCTACCCGTACTACAGCCACGGGCCGATCGCCGGATTCACCGCGGGCTGGGCGTCGTGGCTGCAGGCGGTGTTCATCGCGCCGATCGAGGTGCTCGCCGCGATCACGTACGTCAACAGCGTGTCGTGGGTGCACGACCACTTCGACATGATCACGGACGCCGGCGCGAACGCCGGCCTGCTCAACACGAATGGCGTGATCGTCGCGATCGCGCTGATGATCGTGTTCACCGCGATCAACCTCGCCGGCGCGAAGTTCCTGTCGGAGAGCAACGCGATCGTCGTGGTGTGGAAGACCGTCGTGCCGTTCCTCGCGGTGGCCGTGATCGCCGCGATGCACTTCGAGCCCAGCAACTTCCACGCGGGCGGCGGCTTCATGCCGTTCGGTTTTCACGGCGTGTTCGCCGCGCTGACCGGCGGCGTCGTGTTCGGCCTGCAGGGCTTCGAGCAGGCGGCGCACCTCGCCGGCGAGGCCCGAGATCCGAGGAAGGACATGTCGCGGGCGATCCTCACCGCGATGGCGATCGGCGCGCTGCTCTACTCGCTGCTCCAGCTCGTCATGATCGGCGGCCTCGATCCGCGCAACATCCTGAACGGCTGGGACAAGCCGCTCGGCACCGATCCGGCGAAGGTCGGCGCGTGGTACACGCTCGCGCTCGCGGTGGGCGCCGGCTGGCTCGCGAAGGTGCTGCTGATCGACGCCGTGGTGTCGCCGGCGGGCACCGGCATCGTCTACGTCGGCACGTCCGCGCGGCTGTCGTACGCGCTCGGCGAGGAGCGCGAGATGCCGAGCGCGCTCGCGAGCACGAACAAGCAGGGCGTGCCGGTCGTGTCGATCCTCGTCGCCGCGGTCGTCGGCTGCGTCGCGTTCGGTCCGTTCAAGAGCTGGAACGCGCTCGTCAACGTCGTCACCAGCGCGACCGCGATCATGTACGCGTTCGCGCCGCTATCGCTCGCGGCGCTCCGCAAGCTCGATCCCGACCGCCCGCGCGCGTACCGCCTGCCGGCGCCGAAGCTCGTGCTGCCCGCCGCGTTCTGCTCGGCGAACCTCATCATCTACTGGGGCGGCTTCGACACGACCTGGAAGCTCGCGATCGCGATGGTCGTCGGGCTCGTGCTGTTCGCGATCGGTGCGTGGTACCAGCGGACCGGAGGGCGCGCGCAGGTCCGCAGCTCGCTGTGGATGGTGCCGTGGCTCGGCGGCCACGTCGTCCTCGGTGCGCTCGGCAGCTACGGCGGCGGCCACGACGTGCTGCCGGAGTGGGTCGATCTCGGCGTCGTGATCGCGTTCTCGCTCGCGATCTACTACGTCGCCCTGTACACGACGCTCACGCCCGGCGATGCCGCCACGGCGGTCGCGAAGGACGCGTTCCAGCTGGACTACGCGGCGCCGGACGCCGCGCCCGCGTCGCTCGCGAGCTAGACTCTCGCTGACGTGTCCGCCGCCCGCCTGCTCGATGCCATGCACTCGCTCGCCGCGATCGAGGCGCTCGAGCCGGCGCGCTACGCCGAGGTGCTCGCCGGCGAGCTGCCGGCGCAGGCGACGCTCGCCGAGCTCGAGGCCGCGGACCGCGCGCTCGCCGCGGCGCTCGCGCACGTCGACGCGACCTGCGCGCGCGTGATGCGCATCCGCCTCGACCACGCGCTCGCCACCGACAGCTCGATCGAGGCGCCGACGCGCAAGGTGTTCGCGCACACCGTCGTCCACTACGCGCGCGACCTCGCGCTGCTCGAGACGCGCGCACGCGACGTCGCCGCTCGCGGCCGCGCACGCGATCCTGCGGGCGTCGCGGCGCTCGTCGTCGAGGCCGCACGCGCGACGCTCGCCCAGCGCGAGGCGCTGCGCGCGGGCATCCTCGCGCTCGTCCGCGATCGCGCGACCGCCGCCGCGCCCGTCGCCGACGCGCGCGCCCGGGATCGCGACCTCGACGAACGCGAGCGCAAGCAGTGGAGCGCCGCGCGCCGCGATCTCGAGGCCCTCGCCGCCGAGCCGGAGACGATCGCGCGTGCGCCGCGATCCGCGCGCCTCGCCGCGCTGCCGGAGCAGCTCGACGACCCGGCACCCGCGCCCGAACCGACGCTCGCGGAGCTGCTCGAGCTCGACTGAGCTCGCGTTCGCGAGAGTCTGGCACGCCCGATGCTCCCTCGTCGCCGGGTCGACAAGGAGACCGTCATGAACCGCATCATCAAGTGGCTGGCCACCGGGGCCGGGATTGCGAGCGCGGCGTACGCGACGTACGCGGCGAGAACCTGGCGGCGTTATGGCCGCCCGAGGGCCGCGCGCGGCGCCGCGCGCGACGAGCTCCTCGATCGGCTGATGCCGCAGTACGACGTCTGCGAGCGCCACCACATCGCCATCGACGCACCACCCGACGTCACGTTCGCGGCCGCGAAGCAGATGCGGCTCGACGGCTCGCGCATGATCCGCGGTCTGTTCAAGGCGCGCGAGCTGATCCTGCGTGGCCGCGAGGACACCACGCCCCGTCCGAAGGGCCTGCTCGACGAGCTGACGTCCATCGGCTGGGGCATCGTCGGCGCGACCTCGGGCCACGAGCTCGTGCTCGGCGCCGCGACGAAGCCGTGGGAGCCCGATCCGGTGTTCCGGACGATCCCGGCGGCGGAGTTCGCGAGCTTTGCCGAGCCCGACTACGTGAAGATCGCGGTGACGCTGCGCGTGGATCCGCGCGACGACGGCGGCTCCACGTTCTTCACCGAGACCCGCGCGACCGCGACCGATGCGGCCGCGCGCAAGAAGTTCCGGATGTACTGGGCGCTGCTGTCACCGGGGATCATCCTGATCCGCGAGGCGATGGTGCGCGGGCTCGCCGACGCCGCCGACCGCGCGTGGTGGCTCGCCGGCGACGACCTGCTCGCCGACGCGCGGGCGCAGCTCACGCACGCGGTGACGATCGACGCGCCGCCGAAGGACGTGTGGCCGTGGCTGGTCCAGATGGGCTGCCAGCGCGCGGGCTGGTACAGCTGGGACCTCCTCGACAACGCCGGCAAGCGCAGCGCCGATCGCATCGTCCCCGAGCTCCAGCACGTCGCGCCCGGCGACATCTTCCCGTGGAGCCCCGGCAAGCCGGAGGGCTTCGACGTCGCCCGCGTCGATCCCGAGCACGCGCTCGTGCTCCACAACGCCGGCCCGAAGTGGGAGGGCACGTGGGCGTTCGTGCTGCTGCCGCTGCCCCGCGATCGCACGCGCCTCGTCACTCGCTACCGCGCCGCCTACCCGGCGAGCGTCGACATGGCGGTCCGGCTGCCGGTGATGCGCGCGATGCACGCGGTCATGGAGACCAAGCAGCTGCGCACGATCAAGCATCACGCCGAGCACGCGATCACCGGAGCTGCCAGTTCCTGATCACTCGAGTCGCCACCGGAGCCCGCGGCCCCCAGCCGCGATCGATCATGTGATCGAAATCGCTCGGTCGCGGCCCTGGCACGGCGCTTGATGTAGGTGCGGCCATGCGAACGATCCAGATTTCGATCGGAGAGATCCTCGAGGCGGTCTACGCGGAGCTCGTCGAAACGTACGGCGACAAGGAGCTCGCGCTCGTCGCCGCGCAGGCGCTCGGCGACGACCTGCTCGCCCGCGTCGCCCGGGATCGAGACGTCGAGCGGGCGGGCTAGGCGCTACGAGGCGCGGCTCACTGCGTGGCGTCGAGCGTGATGCCCTTCATGCACTCGTTCCCGCTGCGCTCGAACGCGAGCGTGAGCTCGCCCCACGGCCGCTTGTAGACGAGCAGCACCGGCGCGTCGCGCGGCTCGTTCGGCCGCGGGAACAGCAGGTTCTTCGGGTTGCCGAGCTTCGCGATCGCGTCGCGCTGCGTGAAGCACGGCGTGGTCTTCGCGAGATCGATGATCACGAGGCCGTTCTTGCCGGCCTCGGGATCGATGCGCTCGCGCAGCTCGATGGCCTCGACGTGCCCGCTCGGCTTCGACGACTTGTAGATCGTGTAGTAGCGGTTCGGCTGGTCGGCGGCCTTCGCGAGCGCGAGCCCCGTCGTCTTCGCGACGTCCGCGTGGTGGAACGGCAGCTTGCCGGTCAGCCGGTCGAGCATGCCCCACAGCGCGTCGAGGTTCGGCGCCGGCCTGCGGTCGCTCGGCGTCGCCGGCGTCGACGGCGTGCTCGGCGGCGACGGCTGCGTCGACGGTGTCGCCGGCGGCGCCGAGGCGGTCTGCGCCGGCGTGCCCGCGGACAGCTTCTTCTCGGCGCGATCGTAGGCCTCGAAGAACTTGTCCTTGTCGGCGGCGAGCCGCAGCTCCTCGACGAGCGGCGACGTGCGGTTGATGCGCTCGAACAGCTTGTCGAGCTCCATCGCGGCGGTCATCAGCTCGGTCAGCACGTCGACCGGCCTCGCCTTCGTCGCCTCGCCGACCTTGTAGACGCGCGCGTGCATGAGGTCCATCGCCGCGCGCAGCACGCGCACCTGGTTCGGATCGGAGCCGGGTGGCACCGGGCCCGCGGACTTGAACGAGGGCAGCGCGGCGACGAGCAGCTTGGCGTCGGCGTGGATGCCCGCGACGCTGGCCTCGGTCGCCGCCATGTCGTCGAGCAGCTTCGTCGCACGCGCGTGACCATCGCCCGGTAGCTTCTTCAGCTCCTCGGCCTCGCGTGCGACATCCTTGTCGCTGACGTACTTCGCTCCGCGCGCTTCGTCGATCCAGCTCACTGTCTTCTTGCCCCCGGCGTCTAGCTTCGTACAGGCGATCAACGTGAACAGCGCGATCGCCGCGCACGACCATCGCACGGCTCGTTCAGACCTTCTGGTCCTTGTCCGCGACGATGTCCTGCACCGTGCTCGTGCCGCCGCCGAACGTCTTCTGGTACCAGGTCCCATCGCTGAGGTCCTTCTGCCCGACCCACCGCGTGGCTCCGGTCCACGGATCGGTGACCAGGTAAGTTCGCGAGCCGTCCGCGCCCGTGCGGACATCGGTCATCATCATGGCATGGGCGCCGCCACCGGTCCACGCGACGTTGAACGGCACCGGCTGACCTGACTTGAGCAGGCCGTCGATGTTGTCGAGGTGGTTGCCGACGCCGTCGGTGATGTTGTGCTCCTGCAGCGTCAGGTGCGTGACGTCGTTCGTCAGGTCCTTCGCGGCATCGCCCTGCCACACGCCGGTCGAGCCGCTGTGCGACGAGTTGTACTGCATCGCCTTGACCTCGGCGTCGGTTGGATGGCCGTCGTTCTTCGCGCGCACCTCGTCGAGCGCGGCCTTCTGCTTCGCGAGATCGGTGACGTTGCCGTTCATCAGCTGGTTGACCAGCAACGCCTTGTCGGGATCGAGCTTGGCCTTGTTGAGCTGACCGGTGAGGTTCGTGCGCGCGTCGCTGCCGAGGCGCAGCGTCGACGACCCCTTGTACTTCTCGAGGATCTGCTCCTGCTGCTTCGAGATCTCGCTGTCGGGATCGGGGTTGTCGAGGCCCTGCTTCTGCAGCTTGCGCGCGTAGATCGGATCCATCTCGCCGCGCAGGATCTGCTGCGTCGTCACCGCGCACGAGTCGCCGAACCGCTGGTAGAGGCCGTCGTTGTCGGTCGTGGTGTCGTTGTCGCCCGACGCAAGATGATCGGGATCCTTCTTCGACGCGTTGACGTCGTCGACGTCCATCAGCGTCGTCTCGCGGATCAGGTCCGCGCGCTTCTCGCCGCGGATGTCCTTCGCGAACTCGGAGATGTCGTTGTCGGCCTTGTCGGCATCGGTCCCGATGCCGGCGAACCGCTCCATCCTCTTCCACGTGCTGAGGTCCCACTTGTCGCGGCGCGCCGCGATCGTCTTCAGGATCAGCGACTGCTCGGCGTGCGCGTCGGCGCCGGCGACGTCCTTGCCCTTGTCGTCCTTGCCCGCGCCGTTCAGCAGGCCGACCATCTTCTTGTAGTCGTCGTCGGGCATGTTCACGAGCGCGGTCGCGGCGTCCTTGGCCTGCATGCCGCCGAGCACGCCTGCCTGGCCGCGATCCGAGTCGGTGCGGCGATCGCCGACGCCGGTGACGAGCATCGAGATCATCTCGGGCGTCAGGCGCTCCTTCGCCTTCTTGTCGCCCGCCAGCCTCGCGAGATCGGAGTAGGTCGCGAGCGCGCGGTCGGCGTTGGGGCCCGACAGCGCGCGGTCGATCGCGTCGGTCTCCTTGATCAGATCGTCGCCCTTCAGGCCGGCGAGGCGCGCGTCGACCAGCGCCTTCTGATCCGGCTTGAGATCCTTCATCTTCGCCATCTTGTCGTCGAGCCCGGCGCGGACGTCGACGGCGTGGACCTCCTTGGGGTTGTCCTTCGCGTACTGGTCGAAGGTCTTCTGGTAGTTCTCGCTGTAGTACGCGTTGTAGTCCTTGTACATCGTGCCGTCGGCCTTCGGCACGCTCGGCACCTCCGTCGAGCCGAACTGCTTCGCGATCTCCTCGCGCAGCTTGTCGCGGTCCTTGGGATCCGGATACTTCTTCGCGAGCTCCTCGTACTTCGCGCCGCCGACGCCGGCGACGTTGATGTTCACGCCGGCCGCCGCGAGCTCCTTCTTGACCTCGATGTTCGTGATCGTCGCCTCGCCCTCGTCCTTGAGGTCCGACATCACGTT
>JBLMXA010000409.1:0-8335 GCA_050257515.1 Acidobacteriota bacterium
AAGACAGACGCCAAGCGGATATTCTATTGAAATATCTGCTTGGCTTCTGTCTTGGCGTACCTGGCGCCTTGGCGGCCGATCAGGGTGCGCAGACGTTCGTCGCGCAGTTGTTGCTCTGGCAGTCGGTGTTGAGCAGGCACATCTTGCCGTTCGCGCACGGCGTGCACGAGCCGCCGCAGTCGACGTCGGTCTCGTCGCCGTCGAGCGTGGTGTCGGCGCAGTGATCGCTGCCGGTGAACGTCGTGCTCGTCACGGTCAGCGGCTCGCCGTCAGCCGCGCGCGTCACGCCGGCGACGTCGAGCGTGTACGTCACCGCCGACTGCGCGGTCGACGTCAGCGTCACGGTGTTGCCCGCGAGCGCCGGCGCGCTCAGCGTCAGGCCGGTCGCCGAGTAGTTCGCGGCGGTCATCGCCTGCGTCGGATCCGGTGCGGCATCGAACGTGACGGTCAGCGAGGTGACGCCGGTGGACATGGCACCCGCGACGTCGAACGCGCTGCGGCCCGTGAACTGCGCGAGGTCGTTCGTCAGCGGCTCGAAGTCGCTCGCGCGGCGGACGTTCTGCACGATCACCGTGTACGGCTGCGCCGACTGCGGATCGGTCGTCAGCGTGACGGTGCTGCCCGAGATGACCGGCGTGCCGGTCGGCGTGAGGCCGGGGATCTGGTAGTTGGCGAGCGACGCCCCGCTCGAAGGATCCGGCGGCGCGTCGAACATCACCGCGACCGTGTGATTGTCGACCGACATCGCGCCGGCGACGTTGAACGACGGGCGGCCGGCGAACGTCGCGGTATCGATCGTCAGCGGCTGGCCATCGGCGAGCCGGGTGACGTTCGCCACCGTCACCGTGTAGGTCATCGCCGATTGCGCCGACGTCGCGAGCGTGACCGTGCTGCCCTGGACCGTCGACTGGCCGGTCAGCACCAGCCCGGGGATGTCGTAGCTCGCAGAGTCCTGCGCCTCCTGCGGGTTCGGCACGCCGCTGAACGTGATCGCGACCGCGACGCTCGACACCGCGGTCGCGCTCGCGACGTCGAACTCGAGCGGCACGTCCTTGCAGGTCGCGTTCGCGTGGCCGTTCAGGTGGCAGAGATTGTCGGAGGCGCAACCGTAGTCGGGCGGGCAGGTGCCCCCGGTGCCGCACACGAAGCCGCAGACGGGCTGGTACGGCGAGTAGCAGGCGACCAGCGCGATCGGCCACAGCCAGGCCCCACGGCGCGTCGAGATCACGCTTACTGGTGTAACATGGGGCGCATCGATGGCGGTGAAACTCGAGCGGGACCGGTTGCGCGGGTTGGTGGAGCCTCACTGGCGCCGCATGTACAACTTCGTGTTCCGGCTGACGCTCGATCGCGATCGTGCCGAGCGCTACGTCGCCGACATCTTCGCGCACGCCGCGGGCAAGCTCGACAGCGCTCCCTCGGGCGACCTCGAGATCTGGCTGCTCGGCATCGCGAACCAGCTGCTCGAGGAGCGCCTCCCGCGCCAGCCCGAGGTCAACTTCGACATCCTCGACGAGACGCTGCGCAGCGAGGCCACGCGCACCGATGTCGTGCGCAGTCTCAGCGATCCGCAGCGCGACCTGTTGCTCTGGGAGCTCAAGCAGGGCTGCATGACCGCGGTGGTGAACTGCCTGCCGCCCGGCGAGCGCGCCGCGTTCGTCGTGTGCCACGTGCTCAAGCTCGCGGACGCCGCCGCCGCGAAGAGCCTCGGCATCACCGAGAGCGCGTACAAGGTGCGGCTGTCGCGCGCGCGCAAGAAGGTCGGCGACTACCTCGCGCCGCGCTGCGAGCACGTCAACCCGATGAACCCGTGCCGGTGCCCGGCGCGCGTCGGCACCGCGCTCGCGAAGGGCTTCATCAAGCCGATGGCGCCGGTCGGCGGCGAGATCTCGCTGCGCAAGCCCGAGCCGTACGGTCGCTACGGTACCGGCATCGGCAACGAGGACGTCCCGATGCGCGACATCGCCGCGATCTACGGCGGCCTGCCCGAGCCGGATCCGCCGGCGGACTTCGGCACGAAGCTCGTCGACCAGCTCGCACGCTAGCGCTGCACGACCGCCGCGAGCTGCTCGAGCGACTCGCGCATGCCGTGCTCCATGCCGCTCGCGATCACCGCGTCGCGCACCGCGGCCGACGGGTAGACCTCCTGCATCACGACGTACGTCTTGCCGCCGCGCTCCTCGAACGTCGCGGTGACGACCGACTCGCCGCCGCCCGGCGCGCCCTCGAACCGCGACGTGTAGACCAGCCGCGAAGGCGGCGTGACCTCGCGGTACGTCCCGGAGAACGCGACCTCGTCGCCGCGCGTCGTCTTCATCACGTAGCGGTAGCTGCCGCCCGCGCGCACGTCGGCCTTGCAGCTGTCGATCGTGCCGTGCGACCGCGGTGCCCACCACCGCGCGACCAGCTCCGGCTTGGTCATCGCGTCGAACACGCTGCGTGCCGACGCGTCGAACGCGCGCGCGATCACGATCGTGCGATCGCCTTCGAGCCTCATCGTCGTCTCGTTCATCGCCGTCTCGCCTTCTCGAGCTCCTCGACGAGCTCGTCCAGCTGGCCGAAGCGCTCGTCCCACACGCGGCGGTAGCGCTCGAGCCAGTCGTGAAGCTTGCGCAGCGCCTGCGGCCGGAGCTCGTACAGCCGCTGCTGCGCGCGCGGCTGCACCTCGACGAGCCCGGCCTCCTTGAGCACGCGCAGGTGCTTCGATACCTGCGGCTGTGCGAGATCGAGGCGCTCGCCGATGTCGTTCACCGCGCGTGGGCCCGCGCGCAAGAGCTCGACGATGCGGAGCCGGTTCGGTTCGGCCAGGGCGGAGAACGTCTCGACCACGAGCTGTATATGCCACGAATAGAATATGCGAGTCAAGGCATATAAGACTCACGCCGCGCCTCAGGGCGAGTACCATCTCTAGGCAGTCTGGATCAGCCCGATGTAGTTCCCGAACGGGTCGGCGACGATCGCGACGTCGGTGCCCTCGCCGACGTTGTGCGGCGGCTCGACCGGGTCGCCGCCGTGCGACAGCGCGTGCTCCCACGCGGCGTGCAGATCACCGACGCGCCAGTACGCGATCGCGCCGCCGGGGCCGGGCGCGATGCGCGAGACGTCGGGATGCAGCCCGAGCTCCTGACCGTCGACGTCGTAGCCGACGTAGAACGGCTGATCGAAGTACGGCTGCCGGCCGAGCAGCGCGCCGTAGTACGCCTTCGCACGCGCGAGGTCGCTCACCTGGTAGATGACGCTCCTCAGCGCGCGCAGCTGCGGGCCCGCCGGCTTCGCCTCGGCCTTCTTCGCCGGCGGCAGCGTCTTCGTCTTCGGCCGGACGCCCGACGCCGGCGTCTTGATCGCTTTCTTCTTCGCCTTCGCCATCACTTCGCCGCGGAGAACGCGCCCTCGAGATCCGACTGCAGATCCGCGACGTCCTCGATGCCGACCGACAGCCGGATGAAGCCGTCGACGATGCCGAGCTTCGCGCGATTCTCCGGCGGCACGCTCGCGTGCGTCATGATCGCGGGGTGCTCGATCAGCGACTCGACCCCGCCGAGCGACTCGGCGAGCGTGAAGATCTTGCAGGCCGACAGGAACCGCTTCGCCTGATCGAGGTTGCCGCGCAGCACGAACGAGATCATGCCGCCGAAGCCGCGCGCCTGGCGCTTCGCGAGCTCGTGCTGCGGGTGCGTCTCGAGGCCGGGGTAGTAGACCTTGTCGACCTGCGGGTGCTTGACGAGCCACGCCGCGAGCTGGCGCGCGTTGTGCTCGTGGCGATCCATCCGCACGTGCAGCGTCTTGGTGCCGCGCAGCACCATGAACGAATCCATCGGCGAGATCACCGCGCCGATCGCGTTCTGCAGGAACGCGACGCGGTCGCGCAGCGCGCGATCCTTGAAGATCAGCGCGCCGCCGACGACGTCGGAGTGGCCGTTCAGGTACTTCGTCATCGAGTGCGCGGCGACGTCCGCACCGAGCTCGAGTGGGCGTTGCAGGTACGGCGTCATGAACGTGTTGTCGACGGCGACCGTGATGCCCTTCGGCTTGCACACCGCGGCGACCGCCGCGATGTCGACGAGCTTGAGCATCGGGTTCGTCGGCGACTCGAGCCACGCGAGCTTCGTGTTCGGCCTGATCGCCGCCTGCACGGCCGCCGCGCCGCCGAGCGGATCGACGTACGTGAACTCGAAGCCGAGCCGGCGGAACACCTTGTCGAACAGCCGGAACGTACCGCCGTAGAGATCGTCGCACGCGATCACGTGCGAGCCGGTGTCGAACAGCTGGAGCAGCGTCGAGGTCGCCGCGAGCCCCGACGCGAAGCACAGCGCGCCGCCGGTATCAGAAGCCCCCTCGAGCGAGGCGAGGTTGCCCTCGAGCGCGTAGCGCGTGAGGTTGTGCGTGCGCGAGTACTCGTAGCCCTTGTGGACGCCGGGCGCCTGCTGCGCGTACGTCGACGTGTAATAGATCGGCGTCATCACGGCGCCGGTCGTCGGATCCGGCGACTGGCCGGCGTGGATCGCGCGGGTGCCGAAGCCGTGCTTGTCGTGATCGCCCGCGCTCATTCGAAGCGGAACCCTTTCGGATCCTTCTCCATGATCCGCTCCATCGCCGCTTCCTCGAGCAGGTCGATCATGCGCTGGCCGCCGTACTTCTTGACCAGCTTGTCGTCGTACTCGTCGGCGATCAGCGCGACGTCGCGCAGCGTCGCCATCAGCTCCTCGGGATCGAGCGTCGTGCCGCCGAGGATCGTGTGGGTGAACAGCACCGTGTGCTCGCCGGGATCGTACGAGAACGCGCCGAACCGGAGGTGCGCGTTCAGCTCGAGCAGCTGCTTGGCGAGCGGGCCGTCGACGTCGATGCCCTTCACCAGCTGCGACGCGCAGCGCACCATCGCCTTGTTGTCGCCCCACGGCACGACGCTGATCATCACGTAGGCCGAGCCCTGCTTGATGACGTACAGCGTGTCGTCGATCTTGCGAAAGGCGGGGCTGTCCTGGAGTGTGCGCTCGATCAACAGCGCGGTGGCTACCTCGGCGGGATTCATGCGGCGACTGTGCCATAATTTCGCCGTGCATCGGGTGGTGCTCGCGCTGGCAATCGTCGCGTCTCTGGCAGGGCGCGCGCGCGCGGAGGAGATCGCGTCGATCGTCGTCGAGGGCAACACGAAGACGACGACCGACACGGTCGAGCTGATCGCGCAGATCGACACCGGCGACGACTGGAACCCCGGCATGGTCGACGCGGTCAAGCAGCGCCTGATCTCGAGCGGGCTGTTCTCGGACGTCGAGGTGTTCTGGGACAGCTCGCCGAGCGGCGTGACCGTCCACCTCCAGGTCAAGGACAAGCACTCGTGGGTCATCGCGCCGGCGGTCTACGACCAGCCGACGAACAAGGGCGCCGGCGTCGGCTACGGCGAGAACAACCTGTTCGGCGAGGACCAGAAGCTGCTGCTGTACGCGCAGCTCGCGACCGGTGACTCGTTCTTCGTCGGCGCGTGGGTGCTGCCGTCGATCGCGGGCTCGCGCTTCTACGCGCAGATCGACACGTTCCTCAAGGACTCGCGCAACATCGAGTACGCCGCGCCGACCGCGTACCTCCAGGATCCGATCGCGGTGCGCGAGTCGCGGATGATCTACCTGAACGGCGGGCTCAAGCTCGGCGTCGAGCCGATCCGCGGCTACAAGCTCGACGCGCGCATTCGCGCCGCGCGCGTCAGCTACGAGGATCTCAAGCTGTGCAGCAGCGACAGCTCGCAGGGCCTGCCGATCGACAGCAGCTGCGTGCACGGCCGCGACGCGACCGCCGCGGATCTCGGCCCGGCCGGACTCATCGCGCCGGGCAAGGAGGGCTGGGACATCTCGAACGAGTTCCAGTTCTCGATCGATCGCCGCGCGAACTTCTATGGCGTCTACACCGGCCACAAGTACCTCCTGTCGTACGAGTACTCGCTCGGCAACGACTTCCACTACCACCGCTTCGGCGCGTCCGTGTACCAGGCGTGGCAGGTGCTCGAGCGTCACAACCTCGTGATCAAGGGCAACCTCAACGTCGGCCACCACATGCCATTCGAGCAGGAGCTGACGACCGGCGGCTCGTCGATGCGCGGCTGGGTCAACAACCAGTTTCGCGGCGACTTCCAGCTGCTCGGCAACCTCGAGTACTCGGCGCCGCTGTTCGAGATCGCGGGCCTGGGCTTTCGCGGGCTCGCGTTCTGGGACTCGGCGTACACGACGTTCCTGACGACGAGCAACCCCGAGCGCAACTACCTGCCGAATTCGCTGTTCGACGCGAGCCACGGCTACTACGGGTTCAAGAACTCGGTCGGCATGGGCCTGCGGCTGTTCATGCGGCAGATCGTGATCCCGCTGCTCGGCGTCGATGTCGGCTACGGGCTCGAAGCCGGGGACGTCCAGGTCTACCTGGCGATCGGCCTCACCGACTGACAGATCAACTTCTCACTTCCCTGTTGCCTATTCCCTATTGAGCCTCCCGGAGAATAGGGAATAGGCAACAGAGAACCGGGAGGTGAGAAGTTCCGGACGCCATAGGCCTGGCTACTCGACTCGCCGGCTACGCGTAAGACGCTGCGTTTCCGGCATCTGATCGTGGCACGCCGGGTGCTCCATCCACCCGCGTGCGCCTCTTGCTCGTCCTCGCCGCCGGCTGTGCCGCCGCTCCGACCAGCGCCAACCCCAACGCGGGGCTGTTCCGCGACTTCCTGGACGGCAAGTTCGACGCGGCCGGCCACCCGCTGAACGCGGTCGTGCTCGCCGCGACGCCGAACGCCGATGTCGCGCTGCCGACCGGCGTGCAGGACGGCGAGCTCGTCGCGAACGTGCGGCTTCGCGTGCGCGCGCACGGCGACGGCTCGATCGCGACGGTGTCGGCGCGCGAGGCCGGCAAGGTGGTCGCGAGCGTGCAGCTCACCACCTCGAACCTGCGCGCGGACGACGCGTGGATCGATCTGCCGGTGACGTGGCAAGGCCACGCCGACACGCTGCGCGTCGACGTCGCCGCCGGCGCGCAGGTCGACGTCGATTACGTCGAGGTGTTCCCGCAGCGGTTCGCGCTCGTCGCCGCGCCCGGCTCGGGCCTCTACGGCGACGCCGACCACGTGCAGATCGAGCTGCCGCTCGGCGGCAAGCTCGACCGCGTCGTGCTCGACGGCAGCGACCTCACCGCGCAGCTCGCCGCGGCCGCGACGCGCACCGACACGGCGTTTCGCACGCTGCTCGACGTCACCGCCGGCGACCTCGCGCCCGCGCGCGGCGACGTCGCCGAGCTGGCGCTGCGCGGCGCCGAGCAGGCCGCGCGCCTCGAGCTGCGGCGCACCCCGCCCGCGTGCAGCTTCGCCGGCGATCCGGCGGGCGAGAAGGTGATCGTCACCGGGTTCCAGCCGTTCCCCGCCGACGCGACGCACGACAACGTCTCCGGCGTCGCGGTCACCGCGCTCGACGCGACCGCGATCCCAGGCGCGCAGGTGATGAAGCTGATCCTGCCCGTCGAGTACGACCGCGCCGCGGCCGAGGTCGCGGACGCGATCGCGCGCTGCCAGCCCGACGTCGTGATCAGCTTCGGCCAGGGCGGCGACGCGATCGCGCTCGAGGAGGTCGCGTACAACCTGCAGGACACCGGCGAGCTCGCCGGCGGCGCGCCCGACAACCGCGGCATCGTGCGCGCCGCGCAGCCGATCGACGACACCGCGCCGGCGACCCGCGACACGCGGCTGCCGCTCGACGCGATCGAGCACGCGCTGGTCGCCGCCGGCGAGGCGCCCGAGCACAGCCGCGATCCCGGCCGCTACGTCTGCAACAACGTGATGTTCGCCGACCTCGGCTCGCCCGCGCGGCGCGCCGGCTTCATCCACCTGCCGTACACGACCGAGTTCGACGACGCGGCGCGCGCGCGGTTCGCCAACGTCGTCGCGCTCGCGATCCGCGCGTCGCTATAGGAACGACACGATCAGCGAGATCTTCGTGATCGTGTCGGTGTCCTCGGCGACCGGCACGAACCCGGGCGCGTAGGGCAGCTTGCCGATCGGCGGCAGCGGCGCCGGGAAGTTCGTGTACTTGACGTCGAACGACGCGTTGAGCGAGACCTTCGCCGACAGCCCCGCGGTGACACCGGCGTGGCCGATCACGCGCGTGTCGCCGAGCGCGCTCGCGTTGCGCATGCCGAACGTGACGCTGTTGAGGTTGAACAGCGCCTCGACCGACGCGTTGGCTGCGGTCTTCTCGGCGAACTTGTACTTGTAGCCGACGAACGCGCGCCCCGAGTGGATCGTCGTCGACGTGCCGGCGGCGAGCTTGACGTAGCTGAGGTCGTAGCCGACCTCGCCGAGCACGTTGTG
>JBLMXA010000410.1:0-6806 GCA_050257515.1 Acidobacteriota bacterium
GGCTCGCGGCCGCGCGGCGCAGCCACGGCGCGCTCGACACGCGATCGAGCGGGTGCCCGGCGGTGCCGCAGATCAGCACGAGCGCGCGCACGCCGGCGGCGTGCCGCCGCCAGACCTCGAGCGCGACCTGCACGCCGAACGACAGACCGACGACGATCGCGGGCTGCGCGCCCGCCGCGCGCGCCACCGCGTGCGCGTCGTCCGCGAACTGCGCGACCGAGATCGCGGCGTGATCGGCGGGCGCGGGCTGGCCGCCGTGGCCGCGGTACTCCCACGACACCACGCGCCGGCTCGCCGCGTAGTGGCGCGTGAAGGCCCCCCAGTGCTGCACCGACGACACGAGCCCGTGCACGGTGACGATCGGCGCACCGCTGCCGGCGCCGTGGATGCGGTACGCGAGGCGCTCGCCGTCGGGCGCCATCGCGAAGCGAAGCTCGGGTTGCACGCGCCGAGCATCGCACGGTACATCGTGTGGATGACGACCGAGCTCGCCCGCGAGGTGCAACCGGTAGCGCTGCAGACGCAGCGTCACTTCGTCATCAAGCGCCGGTTCTGGTCGTTCTTCGAGCGCGTGTTCCGCGTGTTCACCGCCGACGGCCAGATGTTCATGTACGTCGAGCACCCGCTGCTCAAGCTGCGCGAGGAGTTCACGGTCTACCGCGACGAGTCGAAGCTGCAGCCCATGCTGCTCGTCAAGTCGAAGCAGGTGATCGCGATCAACTACGCGTACGAGGTGTCCGACGTCGACACCGGCCAGGTGCTCGGCGCGGTCCAGAAGCGCGGCCTGCGCTCGATCGTGCGCGACAAGTTCCTCATCCTCGGGCCCGGCGGCGAGGAGCTCGGCTACGCCGAGGAGCAAGGCGCGTCGCTGCTGCGGCGGATCTTCCCGCTGCTGACGTCGAAGCACGCGATCTTCGTCGGCGGCCAGCAGGTCGCGTACATCAAGCAGCGGTTCCGCTTCTTCACGAAGGAGTTCTCCGTCGATCTCGAGCCGTCGCAGCTCGATCCGCGGTTCGTGCTCGCGGTGGCGCTGCTCGCGCTGATCGCCGAGGCGCGCCGCGAGGACAGCGACTGATGTTCGACATCGCGCTTCCGATCATCCAGGCGCCGATGGCCGGCGGCCCCGACACGCCCGCGCTCGCCGCCGCGGTATCGGCCGCCGGTGGCCTCGGCTCGCTCGGCTGCGCGTACCTGTCGCCCGCGCAGATCGAGACCGCCGCCGCCGAGGTGCGCCGGCGCACCGACCGGCCGTTCGCGCTCAACCTGTTCGTGCGCTCCGACGCGCCCGACGATCCCGCGGCCGAGACGCGCGTGCTGCCGATCCTGTCCGCGTTCCGGACCGAGCTCGGGCTCGGCCCGCCCGCCGTCGCGACCGCGGCGACGCCGGACCTCGGCGCGCAGCTCGAGGCGGTGCTGCGCGCCGCGCCGCGCGTGTTCAGCTTCACGTTCGGCGTCCCCTCGCGCGACCAGCTCGCGGCGGTGCGCGCGCGCGGCATCGCGATCGTCGGCACCGCGACGACCGTCGACGAGGCGCGCGCGCTCGATGACGCCGGCGTCGACGCGATCTGCGCGCAGGGCGCGGAGGCCGGCGGCCACCGCGGCACGTTCCTCGGCGACTTCGACGACGCACTCGTCGGCACGCTCGCGCTCGTGCCGCAGATCGCGCGCGCGACGAAGCTCCCGGTGATCGCGGCCGGCGGCATCATGACCGGCGAAGGCATCCGCGCCGCGCTCGCGCTCGGGGCGTCGGCGGTGCAGCTGGGCACCGCGTTTCTCGCGTGCGACGAGGCCGGCACGCCACCGGCGTACCGCGCCGCGCTCGCGACCGCGGCGGCGACGACCGTCACGCGCGCGTTCAGCGGCCGCGCCGGGCGCGGCATTCGCAACCGGATGACGGACGCGTTCGCGCGCGTCGCGCCGGCGCCGTTCCCGCAGCAGCAGCGGCTGACCGGCGAGCTGCGCCGCGCGGCAGCGCACCAGGGCCGCACCGATGTCATGCAGCTGTGGGCCGGCCAGGGCGCGCCGCTCGCCCGCGCGATGCCGGCGGGCCAGCTCGTCGCGACGCTCGCGCGCGAGGCCGGGCTGTAGCTGCGACATGCGACGCGACCGCGGTCGACACGGTGTTGACAGCCGCGGGTGTCGCGCGCGCGGATCGTCGTTCATCACCGTGGGATGCAGCAGCCTTCGCTGGTCCTCGCCGCGCTGACCGGAGTCGCCGGGCTCCTCGCAGGACGTGCGACCCGCACCGACCACACCGCGGTCGCAGCGCCGCCGGTGAGCTGCCCGCGGCCGGCGATCGCGCGCGTCGCGCCGCCGCTCGCGCCCGAGCCCGAGCCCGAGCCCGAGCCCGAGCCCGAGGAAGGAGAAGACGTCGCCGACGTGCTCGCGTACGCGCAGCAGCACGCCGCCGCCGAGCTGCGGCTGCGCCACGACGCGATCCTCGGTCACCTCGTCAACCTCCGCGACGGCAACGCGCTCGTCGGCTGCACGATCGTCGCCAGCTCGCCGGCGCTCGCCACGACGCAGACCGCGATCAGCGACGAGAGCGGCGACTTCGCGATCTACGACCTGCCCGCCGGCAGCTACACGCTCACCTACTACTACGCCGACGTCACGGTCACGCGCGCAGGCATCGCGGTCAGCGATCTCGACGTCACGCGCGTCGGCGACCAGATCGATCCCGATCCGCCTCGCGTCGATCCGGAGCCGGGCGTCACGTTCAGCGGCGGCAGCCTGTTCGAGGACACGATCATCATCGAGGGCGCCCCCGAGTAGGCGCGAGCGCCGCGACCGTCGCCGCGATCCGCCGCGCGCGCGTCTGGGGCTTCTTCGCCTCGATCACGTGCTTGACATGGACGCGCGCGCCGTAGCGCAGGCCGACGGCATCGGCGATCTCGGGAGGGACGGCGACGCCGTGGCCGCCGCCGCGGACCGGGGTGAGCGTGCCGGTGAACCGTTTCATTCGCGTGACAATACACGCGGTTGAACGATTTCGTGCGACCGCCCGCACGCTCGCGGCTCCTCCCGGCGGGATGAAGACGGAGATCATCGAGCTGACGAAGCTCGCGGCGCCGAAGCGGTCGCCTTTCGGCGAGTACCTCGTGCAGCAGCAGGTGCTCAACCGGCTGCAGCTGTTCCGGGTGCTGCAGATGCAGGATCGCGTGCCCGGCGCTCGGCTCGGAGCGTGCGCGGTCGCGCTCGGCTACGCGCCGCGGACCACGATCGAGACCCTGCACGAGCGGTTCGCGTACGCGAGCCAGGGCCCCGACCTCGAGACGATGACCACAGAGGCCTTCGTACGCGAGCCGGAGGTCGAGATCGTCTTCGACATCACCTAGGCTGTATGCTCGCGTCGTGAGCGACGCGAGCGATCTGACCGGCACCGTGGTCGTCGAGCGCTACCGCGTGATCGCGAAGATCGCGTCCGGTAGCAGGGCAGAGGTGTACGAGGCGGAGCACGTCGGCGACGGCACGGCCGTCGCGATCAAGGTGCTGCGCCCCGAGCACCAGGACTCCGAGCTCGCGGCGCGGTTCCTGCGGGAAGGCAAGACGCTCGGCCTGTTCAAGCACGCACACATCGTCGAGCTGCTCGAGGTCGGCCGCCTCGAGGACGGCTCGTGCTTCCTCGTCACCGAGCTCGTGCGCGGCGTGTCGCTGCGCACCGCGATGGGGATCGGCAACATCGAGCCGCCGCGCGCGCTCGCCATCGTGCGCCAGGTCGCCGACGCGCTCGGCCACGCGCACGCGATCGGCGTGTTCCATCGCGACGTGCGCCCCGAGAACATCATGCTGACGCGCGACGCGAGCGGCGATCACGTCAAGATGCTCGACTTCGGCGTCGCCAAGCTGGTGTCCGACACCGCCGCGGTGCTCGGCGAGAGCAAGCTGACGCAGACCGGGATCACCGCGTTCGGCGATCCGCGCTACCTCGCGCCGGAGTCGGTCGTCGGCGGCACGATCGACGGCCGCGCCGATCTGTACTCCACCGGAGCCGTGCTCTACGAGCTGCTCACCGGCAAGCCGCCGTTCGAGGACGCCGATCCGACCGCGCTCGTGCGGCTCCACGCGTACGCGGCGGCGCCGACGCTCGCGCAGCGCTCGCCCGAGCGCACGTTCACGCCGCAGCTCGAGTTCGTCGTCGCCGAGTCGCTCGCGAAGAGCCCCGACGCGCGGTTCCGGTCGGCGGCGGAGATGATCACCGCGATCGACGCGGCCGCGCACTCGCTCGAGGCAACCGATGTCCCCACCGAGCCCGCGCCGAAGCCGGCCGACAGCGTCGACGCGTCGTTCCTGGCGCTCGCGAACGAGTACCGGGCCGCGCTCGCGCCGCCGCCGCCCGCGCTGCCTCCTCCCGCGCCACCGCCGATCGCGCCCCGGGCGAGCTGGCGCGCGCGCGTCGATCGCCTGCTCGCGCTCGCGCGCACGCACCGCATCGCCGTGCTCGCGGGCAGCGGCACGCTCGTGCTGCTGCTCGTGATCGTGATCGCGATGAAGCACGGCGGGTCGAAGGCCGGAGGCTCCACCGCCGCGGCGCCGATCCACGACGATCCCGCGGCGCTGCTCGCGGCCGGCCACACGCGGCTGACCGCCGGCCGCCGCGTCGACGCGCTGAGCGCGTACGAGCGAGCGATCCAGCTCCAGCCGGAGCTCGCGAAGGACCCGCAGATCCGCACCGACGTGACGACCGCGCTCGACTCGCACGATCCCGCCGCCGCGATGGTCGCGCTCGAGCTGCTCGCGACGCGCGTGTCGCCGCCGGCGCTCGACGTGATCGCCCAGCACGCCGCCACCGACCGGTCGCTCGAGGTCCGCCACCGCGCGCTCGCGATCGCCGAGCGCGAAGGCGCCGGCGACAAGGTCGATCGCGTCGCGATGTGGTCGCTCGATCTCGGCCAGGCGACGAGCTGCGACGAGCGCCGCGCGCTGATCGGCAAGCTCAAGGACAGCGGCGACGCGCGCGCGATCGCGCCGATCCGCCACGCACTCGCCTACAAGTGCAACGAGCGCGACGCCGCCGACGCGCTCGCCGCGCTGCAGGCCGCTAGGAGGTGAGCGCCGGGACGAGCAGCCGCCGCCGGCGCTCGAGCTCGCGCTTGACCGCCGCGGTGCGCCGCGCGGCGCGGAAGAACGGCGGCAGCACGCCGAACCGGCCGCGCACGACCGCGCCGAACGTCCACCGCAGCACCTCGCTCGGCTTGAACACCTCGTAGGGCGACAGCCGGCGGTGGACGACCTCGACGATGCGCCGCGCCAGCGCGGGCTGCGCGGCGACCTTCGCGAACGCGAGCTGGTTGAGCGGGTTGTTGTAGGCGAGCTCGCCCATGTCCCGCGCGAAGTTGTAGAGCTCGAACGAGTCGACGTCGCGCTGCCGCCAGTAGCGCTCGAGCGCGGCGTCGCTGCCGCCGCCGGCGATCGCGCTGGCGAGCGCGCGCGCGTCGCGCAGCGCATCGCTGATCCCGAGCCCGGGCGTCGGATCCTTGTGCAGGCCGGCGTCGCCGACGAGCGCCCAGCCCTTGCCCGCCGCGCGCCGGAAGAAGAACCGCGTCTTGAGGATGCCGACGAGCTTGCCGATCGGCTCGCGGCCGTCCAGCAGGCGCGCGAACCGCGGGTGCTCGCGCAGCGTCGCCTCGAGCACGCCGCGCGGATCGGCCCGCCAGCGCGGCGCGTCGGCGATCGGAAACCCCGCGCCGATCAGGATCTGATCGCGGTTCGTCGGGAACGCCCACCGCATCAGCAGGCCGTCGAAGTGGAGCAGCGTCGCGCCGCGGTAGCCGGGATCGTCGCCGTACCACGGGGGCCGCGGGTAGTAGCCCCAGTACGCGCCGCGCGGGTTGTCGTACGCGAAGTACTCCTCGGCGCCGGCGAGCTCGGCGACCGTCGACGCGCTGCCGTCCGCGCCGACGACGACGCTCGCGCGAAGCTCGCAGCGCGAGCCGTCCGGCTGCTCGGCAACGACGCCGGCGACGCGCTCGCCGTCGCGGACGAGCTCGACGACGCGGTGCTGCAGGCGGACCTCGGCGCCGGCCTCGCGCGCACCGTCGAGGAGCAGCGCGTCGAGATCGACTCGGCGTGGACAGCACGCACCGACCGGCAGCTCGATGTTCGCCGCGTGCGGGCCGAGCGCCTGGACGAACGTCGTGATCGGCGGCGCGACGGCGCGCACGCGATCGCCGAGGCCGAGCTCGTCGAGGATCTCCATCCCGTACGGCTGGATGACGTGCGTCGACAGCGGCTTGTCGCTCGGGAACTTCGCGGCATCGAGCAGCAGGACGCGCTTGCCGGCGCGCGCGAGAAACCTTGCCAGCGGCGCACCTGCACACCGCGCACCCACCACGACCGCGTCCCAGCTCATGTGCGGGGCAGCTTAACTCAAGGCAGCGGCTGCAGCCTGACGTTCCACTCGATATCCCGGGCGAGCGAGACGCGGATCTTGGTCGCGATGTGGTGCGGCAGCCGGACCTTGAGCCACGCGTCGCGATCCGCGATCGGTAGCTCCTGCGTGAACGGCGCGGTGCCGAGCCGGACGCCGTCGAGCACGACCGTCGCGCCGGGCGGGTCGCTGATGACGTGCAGCGTGATCGTCGTCGGCACCGGCGCGGGTGCGGGCTCGGCCGCTTTCGGCGGCGCGGGCGGCGGTGGCGGTGGCGGTGGCGGCACCGGCAGCGGCGGCGGCCACGGCTGGGGCAGCATGTGGCGCGGCGCGCTGCTCCCCGAGATCCGCGCGACGATCGCGACGAGCGCGATCGCGGCGATCACGGCGGCGACGAGCGCGACGTTCGACCACCGCAGGCGCCGGCGCGAGTGGC
>JBLMXA010000411.1:0-6146 GCA_050257515.1 Acidobacteriota bacterium
CTTGCGCTTACGCCTACGACGGAAGGAGAACGTCGTGAGGAAGCTCAAGCGTAAGCGTAAGCGATCACGGGATCGCTTACGCTTGCGCTTACGCTTACGCCTACGTTCGTTGTCATTCCACGACGACGCGATCGCTGCCACCTCTTCCGAACGTCTCCGGCATGTACATCTCCTCCGCCTTCGGCGGAGGCACGACGAAATTCCCGGGCGTCGTCGCGCGCGCGACGTAGCTGTAATCGTGCACGCCCTCCCACAGCAGCGACGCGAACGCCTCGACGCGCTCGTCGCGCAGGTTCTGGTGGTCGTACCAGGTGCCGAGCCACCACCAGTACCGGCCGCGCGCCTGCTGCTGCTTGGGGTCCTGCGGGATCGGGCCGGTCACCGCGAGCGCCGGGTTCATCGCCTCGAGGCCCGCGGGCATCGGATCGACGAGCGCGACCATGTAGCGGCGGTTCTCGTTGACCATCGTCAGCCGCACGCGCACCCGCGAGCCGGCCTTGATGTGCCACGTGCCATCGGCGGCATGCGTGACGTCCTTCGGATCGTCGATCGCCTCGTAGCGGCGCTGGACGACGAACCCGTAGTCCGCCGGCTCGAGCTTGAGCGACGCCGGCGCGTACGTCATGCCGACGCGGTAGTACATGCGGCCCTTGCCGTCCTTCTGGATCGTGAGCGGCTGCCTGTCGTGCGTCGCGACGTCCTTCATCGGGATGTCGATCTCGAAGCGATCGGTCTGCCGCCCCTTGAACGGGTGGTCGCCGGCGTAGTCGTTGCCGAGCCACACCCGGGCGACGAAGTCCGGCGTGGTCTTCTCGTACGTCTGGAAGTAGAGATCGAGCGCGAGCAGGATGAAGCTGTTCTCCTGCGTGTTGAGCCAGCGGCCGGCCTTGCGGTGCGCGAGCAGGCCGGTGACGAGCTTCGGGATCAGATCGCTCTTCGGATCCTCCTGGATCAGCGACTCCAGCATCACGCCGTCGACGCGGCGGTCGCTCGACAGCAGGAGGTAATTGCCGTCGGCGTAGCTCGTCGTGAAGTTCGCGGCGCCCGCGGTCTCGCTGACGTGGTTCAGCGCGTAGCGCACGATCGCCTTGCGCTCGGCGACCGCGTCCTTGTTGCCGGCGAGCAGGCCGAGCAGCCAGCCGTCCGTCTCCATCGACACCTTGTCGACGCCCCACTGCTTGAACAGCCGCTTGCCCTTCGCGACGTCGACGTCGCCGAGCTGCTTGCGCGTGTAGAGCGCGTACGCGCTGATCGCGCGGCGCACGTCCTGGGGGTAGTACCAGGGATAGTGCTGCTCGATGTTCGCGAGGTACGGCCTCGCGCGATCGATCATGTGCTGCGGCACGGTGAAGCCCTTCGCCTTCGCGTGCGCGAGCGCGTTCGTCACGAACACCGTCAGGTACGGCTCGCTCGGGTAGCCGCGATCCCAGAACGCGTAGCCGCCGTCGTAGTTCTGCATCTGCGACAGGTGGTCGATGTCCTCCGCGACGCTCTTCTCGAGCTCGCCGCGCGACGGCATGTCCTTGGTGTGGAACTGCTCGAGCACGTCGCGCAGTGCCGCGATCGCGAGGATGCGCGAGCTGCGCTGCTCGGCGCACTCGAACGGGTAGTGCACGAGGTAGAGCAGCGCGTCGGTGAGCGACGATAGATTTGTCGACGCGGTCTGCACCTCGAGGCCGCCGAACTGGGTGACGACCTTGCCGGGCAGCTGCACCGGCTGCTTGATGGCGCCTTCATCGATCACGCCGTAGGTCGCGAACGCCTCGGTGGTCGCCGGCGTCCACACCGGCAGCGCGAGCTCGCTCGCATCCGACAGCCTGCCGCTGCCGGCGACGATCTGGAACCGCGCGGTGCCCGCCATCTCGGCCGCGGCCGGGAACTGCACCTCGACGCGATCGTTCGGCGGCACCGTGACCTCGCGGCCCGCGCCGTCGGTGATCGCGGCGTTGGTCGCGCGCACCGCGACGTCGACCGTCATCGCCTGGTCGGTCTGGTTCTGGACGACGATCGGCAGCCGGAACGTGTCGCCGAAGTTCAGGAAGCGCGGCGGGCTCGGCCGCACCATCAGCGGCAGCCGCGCGGTCACCGCGCTCTCGCCCTTGCCGAACTGCTTGTCGCCAAAGGCCGCGATCGCGACGACGCGGTAGCGCGTGAGGTTGTCGGGCAGCTTGACCTCGACCTGCGCGCGGCCGCTCGCGTCGGTGACGACCGACGGCGAGAACGCGGCGAGCGGGTTGAAGTTCGTGCGCAGCGCGACCGGCGAGGTCGACTTGCCACCCTCCTCGCCGCCCTCGGCGTTCTTCTCCCTGCCCTTCTTGCCCATCTTGCCCTCGTCGAGCGCGGGCGCCGGCTCGGCGGCGGGCGGCGGCGGCGGTCCCGCGACCTTGTCGGCAGCCATCACGTCGCCGTCGGCTTCCGTCGCGGCTCCGGTGGCGGCGCTGCGGTACAGGCGGCGGCCGCCGCCTCCCGGCGCGTTCTGCGCGAGCTGCTCGAGCGACGGCTTCGCGAGCTTGACGTAGCTGCGCTCGTAGTAGTCGCGCGTGCCGGCGTCGCGCGCCGTGTAGAACGTGTCGATCGGGTTCTGAAACGTCGCGGCGGTCAGCGACAGCACCGCCTCGTCGACGACGATCAGCGCGGCCTCGGCGCCCGGCACCGGGCGGCCCGCCGCGTCCTTGATGTCGATCGAGAACCGCGCGGTCTCGCCCGGCGCGAGCTTGGACGCCGACGGCAGCACGGTGACCGCGAGCGTGCGCTGCTTCGGCGGCACCGGCAGGTCGAGCACGCCGACCGCGTACGCCGGGCGCTTCGGCAGCTTCGGATCGGGATTGCCGTGATCGTCGGTGCGCGCCGCCATGCCGACGAGATCGACCTGCACGAAGATGTTCGGCACCATCGCGTCGGCGATCGGCACCCGGATCGTGGTCGTCGGCCCGCTCAGCGTGATGCGCTCGGTCTTGACGATGCCGCTGCGCCGCCACGTCACGACGCCCTCGGCCGGATAGAACGGCGCCTGCACGAGCAGCTCCGCCGTGTCGCCCGCGGCGTAGTCCTTCTTGTCGGGGATCAGCTGGACTTGCTCCTGCTTGACCTCGCGCGCCGGCGGCTCCTCGCCTCCCGACACCCAGAACGTCAGCTTCGTCTGGTTCGGCCGGCCCTTCGCGTCGACGATCGTCGCGGTGACCCGGTAGGTGCCGCCCGTGTTCGTCGCGAACTGGCACTTCACCGGATCCTTGCCGGCGGTGACCGCACACGTCTGCGGGTCGACCTCGAGCTGCTGGTACTTGCCCTTCTTGTACTGCCAGTCGAGGCGCACCGCCTTGACCTCGATCGCCGCGCCGGGCACCGCCTTGCCGTCGAGATCGACGCCGATCACGTCGAGATCGAACGGCTGGCCCTTGTCGACGAACGGCCGCTTCATCTTGAGGCCGACGTACCAGTCCGCCGGGTGGACGATGATCGCCTGCGAGGCCGACCACGTCTGGCGGTTTACGTCGGTGACGCTCGCGTTCGCGACGACCGACATCGGCAGCGCCGGGTTGACCGAGCGGAAGTCCATGTGGACGACGTGCGCGCCGGTCGCGTCGGTCTTGCCCTGCAGCGTCCAGGTCTTCGGCTGGCGGTACGGGCGGAGGCCTGCCTCGTCGTCGAAGTCCGGGTGATAGCCCCACCACGGCTCCCAGCTGCCGAACACGTAGTCGTCGCGGTTGGGCGGCGTGAAGTTGGTCTGGCTCGCGGTGAGGTCCCAGCTCACCGGCGCGCCGGGCAGCGGACCGCCGGCGAAGTACTTCGCGTGGACGGTGATGTCGCCGGCGCCGCCGACGACGAACGGGCCCTGGCTCGCCTGCGCCGAGACCTCGAACTCGGGCCGGCGGAACTCCTCGATCTGGAAGCCGTGTGAGTAGCTGTCCTTCATCCGGCCCTGGGTCTCGAACACGACGCGCGCGTAGCCGAGGTTCGGCGTCTTCGGCAGCGTGAACTTCGTGTCGAAGCCGCCGACCGCGCTCACCGGCGCGGAGCCGGCGCCGATCTGGTTGCCGACGCCGTCGTAGACCTTGTAGCTGACCGCGGTGACCGCGCCGGCCAGCCCGCCGATGTCGCCGTGCTTGCCGGAATCGAGCGTGCGGAGCCAGCCCTTGAGGGTGACGTCCTCGCCCGGCTTGTACATCCGGCGATCGTCGGTGACGTACCACGCGAGCGTCTTGGGCCGCGCCTGCTTGATCCAGCCGCCGTACTCGCCGTAGTACCCGCTGTCATCGACGACGAACGCGACGTCGCTGCCGCGGCGCGCGGTCAGCATGTTCGCCCCCTTGAGCGAGCGCGTGCCGAGCGGCAGCGTCGCGAGGCCCTTGTCGTCGGTGGTGGCCTTGATGCCGAACGGCCGCAGCTCGAGCTCGACGCCGGCCGCGGGCCTGCCGGTCGCGAGCTCGGTCGCGAACGCGACGAGGCTGTTGCCGTCGACGTGCGCGTCGACCGCGAGCCGCGTCGACTGCACCCACGCGATCATGCGCGGCGGCTCGTACCTCTGCTTCCACGGGTACGGCTCGACGACCGCGATCGCGTGGCCCAGGCCCGCGTGCTTGAGCGCGGACTGCAGGTCGATCGACGTCTCGAACAGCGCGTTCTTGTCCGTGGTCGTGCGGACGAGCGAGTCGAACACCTTCTTGCCCGGCATCGCCGGCGGGTGATCGTGGTTCCAGCGGTTGCGGTCGTACTCGAGCCACGCGTCGTAGTCACCCGGCTCGACCGAGTAGAGCTTGACCTTCAGCTGCTCGTAGTTCGTCGTGAAGAAGTCGAGCGTCGGCTTCTTCGCCGCGGGATCGAGCACGACCATGCCCTGCGGCCCGAAGAACGTCGGCACCGCGTCGCCGACCGGGAACGTCAGCGCGGTGTCCTGGCCGAGCGTCTGGCCGAAGCGGTCGAGCGTGCCGGCGGGCACGACGACGCGGTACGTGGTGCGTGCCTTCGTCAGGCCGACGATGCTGATCGACTCCCCCGACTGTACGATCTTCACGCCGTCGATCGGCGGATCGATCACGAGCTTGCTGTCGTCGAACTTGTCCTCGTCGAGCGGGTTGTCGAACTGGATCTCGAACGGCATGCCGGGGTGGCACTCGCCGCCCCAGCCGCACTCGGCGCGCTCGATGCGCAGCGGCGGGTACGTGTGGAACGCGAACCGGCTCGCCACCTTCGTCGGGTTCGGGCCCTCCGCGGACGGCGTACCGGGCTCGAACGACACCTCGACGCGCGTGTCCTTCGCGAACGCGGTCTTCGTGCGGAACGCGAGCCAGCGGCCGTCCTGCTCGTTCTTCTTCGCCGCGTCGACCACCGCGGACAGCGACTTGTCCTTCGCGATCGCCGCGGCGTCGAGCAGCTCGACCGCCATCGGCTGGCCGCCGGCGGTGACCTTGACGTGCCCGAGCACCGCGGCCGGATCGATCTTCTGATCGAACACCGCGAACATCGGTACGTCGAGCCGCTGCGGCTCGTACTCCGACGGGTAGCTCGACACCAGCGACGGCGGCGGCGTCTCGAACGTGAACTTGACGCCGTCCTTGAGCACGCCGCCGGTGGCGCTCTTCGTGCCCGCGGGGATCTCGACGTGGTACGTCGTCGCCTGCGGGAACCGGATCTCGGGATCGAACACGATCGTGCGCGTGCCGATCCACCGCCACTTGCCGTGCGGCGTCGGCGACAGCTTGACGGGCACCGTCGTCGCCGCGTCCTCCTGCGAGGTGACGGCGACCATCGGCTGGGAAAACGTCACCGTCAGCTCGGGCGCAAGCGGCACGTCGCCCTCGGGCATGTAGCGGAGGACCTTGAGGTCCTTGCCGGTCTCGTTCGTCCTCGCCGGCGGCAACAGCGTCGATGCCGGCGGCGGGAACGTGCCCCGGATCGTCTGGCCGGTGCGCGGCGGCGGCTGCGAGTGCGGCCGGAGCGCGAACGCCTGCTGGTCGCCGGCGCCGGGCTGGATCGGGCGCACGCGCTGCAGCAGCTGCTCGGCCGTCGCGTCGGCGAGCTTCTTCGCAGGCGCGAGCTTCGCGTGGTCGAACGGCGCGGGCCCCTGGCGCCCGCTGGTCACGATCATGTCGAGGCCGGGTGGCAGGTCCTTGGTCTGCACGAGCACGCGGTCGGAGAGCGGCGACGCC
>JBLMXA010000412.1:0-4259 GCA_050257515.1 Acidobacteriota bacterium
CGAAGGCGCAGGTCAAGCGCGCGTTCGACGCGACGAAGAAGCCGTTCGCCGAGCCCGCGTACGGCGGCCTCGAGCGCGCGCTCGACGGCTACGCGCACGACTGGACGGCGGCGGTTACCGAGAGCTGCAAGGCGACGCAGTCGGATCAGGTGCGCGCGCTGCGCGAGGCGTGCCTCGAGCAGCGGCTCGAGGAGCTGCGCGCGCTCGTCGCGATCCTCGCGAACGCCGATCCGAAGATCGTCGAGCAGGGCGACAAGATCGCGTTCGGTCTCGAGCCGGTCGCGCACTGCGCGAACACCGAGGTGCTGCTCGCGCCCGGGCTGCCGCCCCCCGAGCTGCGCGACCAGGCGGTGGCGCTCGAGAAGAAGCTCGCGGCGGCGAAGGCGAGCATGCTCGCCGGCCAGTACCTGCCCGCGCTCGTCACCGCGAAGGGCATCGTCGACGACGCGACGAAGCTCGGGTTCCAGCCGCTCGTCGCCGAGGCGCTCGCGATCCGCGGCACGTCGCTGCTGCTCAACCAGAACGTGCCCGAGGCGGAGCAGGCGTTCGCCGACGCGACGTACGCCGCGATCCGCGGCAAGCGCGACGACATCGCGGCGGAGGCCGGGCTCGCCGCGGCGATGGCGATCGCCGAGCAGGGCGGGCGGCCCGATCTCGCGAAGATCTGGCTCGGCCACGCGGTCGCGTCGGGAGATCGCGTCGGTTACACGCGCTCGATCCAGCGCCGGCTGCTCGAGGTCGAGGGGTTGATCGCCGCCGACTCCGGCGACTTCAACGCCGGCATCGCGGCGCACGAGAAGGCGCTCGCGGCCGCCGTCAACGAGCTCGGCACCGAGTCGCCGGAGCTCATCAACGACGAGATCCTGCTCGCGACCACGCTGTCGAAGGCCGGCGCGTGGGGGCGCGCGGTGCCGCACTACGAGCACGCGCTCGCGCTGCGCGAGCAGAGCGTCGGCAAGGATCACCCCGACATCGCGACGCTCGAGTCGGATCTCGGCGCCGCGTTCACGCACGCCGGCGATTACCACAAAGCGCACGAGGCGTTCGCGCGCGCGCTCGCGATCCGCGAGGCGACGTACGGCAAGAACAGCCCGATGCTGATGGCGACGCTCGACAACTTCGGCGAGCTGCTCCGACGCGAGGGCGATTACCCCGGCGCGCTCGCCGCGCAGCAGCGCGCGATGGCGATGGTGAAGCTGGTGCTCGGCGATCAGCACTCGGCGTACTTCCAGGTCGTCACCGACACGTGCGACACGCTGATCGCCGCCGGCAAGCTCGCCGACGCGCACGCGCTGTTCGATCAGATCCTCGCCGCCGAGGCGAAGACCGCGTCGAGCGTGCTGCCCGCGACCCAGGCGTCGCGCGCCGAGCTCGCGCTCGCCGACAAGGCGTGGGCCGACGCGCGCACGTTCGCCGAGCAGTCGGTCGCCGGCTACGAGGCGGCCGGCGGCAAGGACAACCCGGCGCTGTGGCGCCCGCTGACCGCGCTCGGCCGCGCCGAGCTCGCGCTCGCTCGCAAGGACGCGGCGCGCGCGGCGCTCGAGCGCGCGCTCGCCATCGCCGAGAAGGCGCAGATCCCGGCGGCCGACCTCGCGGCGACGCACGACGCGCTGGCCCAGCTGAAGTAGGGCTCACTTCAGCAGGAAGTCCTTGACGGGCTTGAACACCATGTCGCTGGCGGTGTGCATCCCGTCGAGCATGTACTTGCCGAACTCCTTCGCGCTCTGGCCGTAGTTGCCCTTGTGGAACGCGTTGATCGAGGCGTTGGCGTGGCGCGCGGTGTCCTCGGCGTCGTTCCACACGGTGTTGACGTACTCGTCGGCGTAGTCGGGCTTGCGCGGCGGCTGCGGCGGCTGCGGGGGCTTCGGCTTGCCGGCGCCGCCGGTCGCGGTGACGAGGAGGTCGCGGTCGATCGTGGTCAGTGCTTCGGTCTTCATGGTCATGGCTCCTGTGGAGGGTTCTCCCGGCGCAAGAGCAGCGTTCGTGCCCGCGACGCGCGCGTGTGCGATCGCGAGGTTGCGAGCCACGCGCACATCGCACACGCCGACGGTGATCGACAGCGGCGCGTTCCATCGGCGACACTACGTGGATGCGTAACGCGCTGCTCGTCCTGCTCGTCGCCTGCGGTGGACACGCGTCGATGACCGCCGATGCACCGCCATCGATCGACACGTGGGCGTCGTGGGCGATGGGCTTCACGCAGACCTACTGCGCGGCGACCTGTCACGCGCCCGGCGGCAGCGGCGTCGGCGCGAGCGGCCAGTTCGACTTCACCCAGTACGCGAACGTCTACGCGAACCGCGCCGCGATCCGCTGCGGTGTGTCCGCGGTCGCGCTGTCCGGCTGCTCCGGCCAGCCGCCGCCCACGCAGTTCCCGATCGCCGCTCCGTATCCGAGCGATCCCGATCGCGCGCGCATGGTCGCGTGGATCGACGCGGGCGCGGCGCAGTAGGAACTTCAGCGCGGCGCAATGTCGCATCTACCGACGAGAATCCGGCAGCATCCCACGGTTGACACCACGCGGTGCGGAGACTATAAGCACCCCGGCCCAAGCCCAGGATTCTCGATAGGTTGCCATGCATCAGGCCGTAAGCGCTCTTGCCGCAGGACACCCGCTCATCGACATCGACCTCACGGTCTTCGTCCAGTTCGCGCTGTTCCTGATCCTGTACGTGGTCGCCAACAAGCTGCTGTTCCAGCCGTACCTGCAGCTGCGCGAGCGGCGCAAGGCGGGCATCGAAGGTGCCCGCGCCGATGCCGAGCGGATGAGCGCGCAGGCCGAGGCCAAGCTCGCCGACTACGAGAAGCAGCTCGCCGCCGCGCGCAACCGCGCCAACGACGAGGGCCGCAAGGTCCGCGCCGAGGGCGTCGCGCACGAGAAGGAAGTGACCGACAAGGCGCGCGCCGAGGCGCAGAAGGCGATCGACGAGGCGACCGCGAAGATGCGTGCCGAGACCGATGCCGCTCGCCTGCAGCTGCTGCCGCAGGCGAGCACGCTCGCGAGGCAGATCGCGTCGAAGCTGCTCGGACGGGAGGTCGCCTGATGACGACGTCGAGAGCCCTGCTGATCGCGCTCCTCGTCGCCGCCCCCGCCGCGTACGCGCAGCCCGCCGACAGCCCGCACGACGAGACGGTGTCGCAGACGACGCACGAGGCGTCCGAGCTCAACCCCGAGGCGACCGATCCGACCGCGCACTTCAACTTCACGAACTTCGACTGGCGCGGCAAGGACGAGTACGGCGGCCCGTACGGCGACGGCCAGGAAAAGCTGCCGAACGGCACGATCGAGCGCGAGGAGGAGCCGATGTCTCCTCCGTTCGTGTACATGCTGATCAACTTTGCCCTGCTGCTGCTCGTGCTCGGCAAGTGGGGCGCGCCGGCGGCGCGCAAGATCGCGCAGGACCGTCACGATCAGATCAAGACCGCGCTCGACGAGGCCAAGAAGCTCCGCGACGAGGCCGAGCAGAAGCTCAAGGACTACGAGTCGCGCATCAAGGACGTCGACGCCGAGATCGCGAAGCTCGTCGAGGGCATCCGCGCCGATGCCGACGCCGACAAGAAGCGGATCCTCGCCGCCGCCGAGGCCCAGGCCGCGCAGATGAAGCGCGACGCCGAGCTGCGGATCACCGCCGAGATCGAGACCGCCCGCACCCAGCTCGCGCGCGAGGTCGCGATCGCGTCGACGACCGCGACCGAGAAGCTGCTGCGCGAGAAGACGACGCCCGACGATCAGAAGCAGCTCGTCACGAGCTTCATCTCTGGCATGGGGGGGAACTGATGGTCACCGGCAGCCTCGCCCGCCGCTACGCCAAGGCGATCCTCGAGATCGGCCAGGAGCACAAGACCACCGACAAGATCGCCGCCGATCTGCGCTCGCTCGCGAAGGCGATGCACGACTCGACCGAGCTGGTCACGTCGCTGACGAACCCCGCGATCCGCCGCGCCGATCGCCGCAAGGTGATCGACGAGCTGCTGAGCCGCATCGGCGCGCACCAGCTCACGAAGAACACGGTCCATCTCCTGCTCGACGGCGAGCGCCTCGCCTCGCTGCCCGACATCTCGCGCGCGCTCGATCAGATGATCGAGGCGCAGAGCGGCCGCGTGTCGGCCGAGGTCGTGTCGGCCAAGCCGCTCGACGTCGCCCAGCTCTCTCAGATCCAGACGGCCCTCGAGAAGCTCTCGGGCAAGAAGGTCACCGTGCAGAAGCGCGAGGACCCGGAGCTGCTCGGCGGCGTCGTCGCCCGGATGGGCGACATCGT
>JBLMXA010000413.1:0-8316 GCA_050257515.1 Acidobacteriota bacterium
CGCCGTCGGCGACCGCGACCGCGGACAGCGACTGGCTGTCGAGGCCGTCGGGCACCGGATCGACGCTCCAGCCGAGCTCGCCGGAGCGCGCGCCGAGCGCGGCGAGCATGCGCTGGTGGCCGATCAGCACCTCGTCGCCGTCCGCGGTCGGCGAGCCGAACACCGCGCCGGCCTGCGGCGCGACCCCGGTCGACAGCTCGTAGCGCCAGCGCCGCGCGCCGGTCGCGGCATCGAGCGCGACGACCGCGCCGTCGATCTGGGCCGCGATCACGGTCGAGCCGATCACCGCGACGCTGCCGCGCAGCGGCACCGGCGTCGGCGCGCGCCAGCGCTGGTGGCCGGTGGCGAGATCGAGCGCGACGACGCCGCCGGCGCCGCCGTCGCCGAGATCGGTGGTCGCGACGTACACGGTGCCACCGGCGATCGCGGGCGCGGCGGTCAGCACGTGGCCGCCGGCGGCCGCGGTCCAGCGGACGGCGAGCGGCGGGGCGAGCTCGCGGTCGCGCGCGCCGGTGTGCGTCGGGCTGCCGCCGAGCTGCGGCCAGTCGTCGCCGGTCGCGGGTGCGGGCGGCGCGGGCGGTGGCTCGCAGACCTCGATGGTCACGGTCGTGCTCGCGCGCGTGCCGGTCGCGCTGACCGCGTCGACCGCGATCGCGTGGGCGCCCGACGCGAGCTCGGGCAGCTCGGCGCGCCACGTCCAGCCGCCGGCCCAGCGCAGCGCGACCGGCGTCGCGCAGTCGACGCGCGCCGACACGACGCTCGCGCCGGCGTCGAGCTCGGCCGCGACGAGCAGCTGTCCGCCGCGCTCGGGCGTGCACGTGCCGCGCGCGGGCGCGACGACCGCGAGCTCGGGCTCGTCGACGCTCGTGCGGTGATACGAGTGCAGCTTGCCGCGATCGATCGTGACCACGCGGTAGCCCGCGGGCGTGAAGTCGAGCCCCCCCATCAGCAGCGGCTCGGTGTTGAGCTCGATGACGCCGTGGTGATCGACGACGCGGTTCGAGTGGGTGTGGCCGGTCAGCACGTAGTCGACGCCGAGATCGCGCAGCGCGTCGATCACCTCGGGGTTCGGCGGCGCGTGCGTGAGCGCGACGATCGGCATGTCCTTCGGCACGCGCTCGAGCTCGGCGCCGAGGTACGCGCGGATCTCGTGATCGGTCATGTTCATGTTCCACACGACGAAGTGCACCCCGCCGAGATCGAAGCTGTAGTTGTCGGGGCCGTAGCGGCGGAACCAGGTCTCGCCCTCGTCGTACCAGTCGTGATTGCCGGGCACGGGCACCCACGGCACCTCGAGGCCCGCGAGCGCGGTGTCGACGAGATCGTAGTCGGCGTCGCGGCTGCCTTGCGACATGTCGCCGAGCACGGTGAAGAACGCCGGCGGCGGATCGAGCGCGGTCGCCTCGGCGGCGATCGCTGCGAGATCGGCGGCGCCGAAGTACTCCTGCGTGTAGGCGAGGTGCGTGTCGGCGGCGACCACGAACGTCACCGGGCCGGTGACCGGCGCGGCAAGCCGGTGCAGCGCGAGATCGATGTCGCCGTGGCCGTCCCAGTGCGCCCACACCGGCCCCGGACGGAAACCGTCCGGCACCCGGACCCAGAGAATCCCGGACGTCGCGCCGTCCGGTACCCGGACATCGAACTGTCCGGTCGCGTCCGTGACCACGAACCGCCGGACGTCGAACGCGACCACGGCGTCGGCGACACCGTGCTCTCCGGCGGACGGCATGCCATCGCCGTTGGCATCGTCGTACACGAGCCCGTGGATCGTCCGGCCGGCCGATGCAGGCGCGGCCAGCCCCACGATGGCGCCGATCACGACTAGCGCGCGCAACGCCACCATTCTGATGCATCATGCGCGCGTGACCAAGCGGTTCCAGTCGATCGCGCCGGACGTCGTGCTCGGCGAGGGCGCCACCGTCCACGAGTTCGTCAACCTGTACGGCTGCCGGATCGGCGCGTACTCGCGCGTCGGCGCGTTCGTGGAGATCCAGCGCGACGCGACGATCGGCGATCACTGCAAGATCTCGACGCATACGTTCATCTGCTCCGGTGTCCACATCGGCAACCGGGTGTTCGTCGGCCACGGCGTGACGTTCGTCAACGATCGCCACCCGCGCGCGTGCAACGCCGACGGCACGCCGAAGGGAGCGAGCGACTACCGGCTCGAGGAGACCTTTGTCGAGGACGACGCGTCGATCGGATCGGGCGCGACGATCCTGTGCGGCGTGCGGATCGGCAAGGGCGCGCTGGTCGGCGCCGGCGCGGTCGTCACCAAGGACGTGCCACCGGGCGCCACCGTCGTCGGAAACCCCGCCCGAGTGATCTAGTGCTCGCGTCGCTCTCGATCGTGGTCCCCGCGTTCGACGAGGCCGCGTCGATCGAGGACACGATCGACGACGCGCTCGCGGTCGGTGCACGCGTCGCGCGCGAGCTCGAGGTGCTCGTGTGCAACGACGGCTCGCGCGACGACACCGGCGCGATCGCGCGAGGGCGCGCGGCGCACGAACCACGCCTGCACGTGCTCGACCGCCCGCGCAACCGCGGCATCGAGGCCTCGATGCGGGCGCTCTACGCGCACGCGCGCCACGAGTGGGTGTTCCTGATGTCTGCCGACCGCCAGTGGCCGATGACCGCGCTCCTGCCGATGGCGGCCGCGGCCGAGCGCGGTGCGGACTTCGTGATCGGCGCGCGCCCGAACAAGCGCGAGGTCTACACGCCGTACCGCCGCGCGATCTCGTGGGGCTACGAGCGGATCGTGCGCGCGCTCGGCGCGCCCGGGAGCGATCCGGGCTCGATCAAGCTCGCGCGCCGCGAGCTGCTGCATGCCGCGGTCGCCGCGCGCGGCGTGTTCGCCGAGGGCGAGCGCGTGATCCGCGCCGCGCGCGGGGGCGCACGCGTCGTCGAGGTGCCGGTCGAGTTCCACCGCCGGGGTGCCGGCAAGGCGACCGGCGCGCGCCGCGACGTGGTCGCGCGCGCGCTCGTCGACGCCGTGCGGGTCGCCGCGTCGCTCGCGGTCGGCTGGCCGCGCCCCGAGCTGCCGAAATCCGACGTATGACCCGCGACCTGCCGCGCCTGCTCGTGCTGCTCGCGTGCGCGGTCGTCGTCGTCATGTTCTGGACGAACGACGACATGGCGGGCGAGCCCGACGCGCCGCGCGGCGACGGCCACTACCTGCCGATCCTCGACCGCGGCGACGGCCACATGCTGTACCTGATGGCGCGGTCGACCGCGCTCGATCTCGACTGGGACTTCGACAACGACCTGCGCCGGTTCGGCGATCCGTGGTTCCAGCCGACCAACCCGCTCACCCACCGCCGCGAGATCCCGCACCCGATCGGCCCGGCGCTCGTGTGGACGCCGCTCGTGTGGACCGCCGAGGCCGGCGCCGTCGTCGCGAACGCGTTCGGTGCCGACATCCCGCTCCACGGCTACACGCCGTGGCATCAGCGGTTCGTGTTCCTGTCGAGCGCGCTCGCCGGCTGCCTCGCGGTGCTGCTCGGGCTGCGCGTCGCGCGCCGCGCGCTCGGCGGCGCGCCGTGGGCGAGCGCGTACGCCGCGATCGCGGTGCTGCTCGGCACTCCCATCGCCTACTACGCGACGTACATGCCGAGCTACGGCCACGCGCTCGACGCGGCGGCGTGTGCGGGCTTCTTCGCGGCATGGGCGGCGACGCTCGGGCGCTGCGATCGGCGGCGCTGGCTCGTGCTCGGCGCGCTGCTCGGGCTCGCCGCGCTGATCCGCGTGCAGGACCTCGCGCTCGGCATCGTCCTGGTCGTCGAGGTGGTCGGCGAGATCGCGCGCGATCTGCGCCGGCGGGCGGTCGACTGGCGCGTGCGCGCGCTGCGGTGGATCGCCGGCGGCGCGATCACGCTCGCCGCCGCGATCGTCGTGTTCGCCCCGCAGCTCCTGTACTGGAAGCTCGTCTACGGCCGCGCGTGGTCGCTGCCGCAGGGCCAGAGCTACACGCGGTTCGGCTCGCCGATGATCCTGGAGCTGCTGTTCTCGCCGCGCAACGGCTGGCTGTCGTCGACGCCGGTCGCGTACCTCGCGCTGCTCGGCTATGCGTGCATGCCGCGCCGCGCGCGCGTGCTCGCGATCGGCTTCGCCGCGGCGATCGCGGTCCAGATCTACCTGAACGCGACGATCATGGACTGGTGGGGCATGGCGTCGTTCGGGCAGCGCCGGCTGTGCAGCGTCACGATGCCGCTCGTCGTCGGGCTCGCGGCGCTGCTGTGGCGGTGCGGGCGGCTGCGGGTCGCGCGACCGCTGAAGCACGCGCTCGCGCTCGTCGTGCTCGCGCCGATGGTCGCGTGGAACCTGTGGCGCGTGTCGCAGCACGCGGCGGGCAAGCCCGCGACGTCGAGCCTCGAGCCCGCGTGCTGCGACCACGTGCCCGACGTGCTGCGGCCGGTCGCGAGCTGGATCTACGCGCGCGTCGGCGATCCGTTCGAGTTTCCCGCGAACGCGTGGTTCGCGCTACGCCACGGGGTCGACCTTCGCCGCTGGGACCAGGCGGTCGGCGACTATCCGGTGATGGCCTCGCTCCACTCGCTCGAGGAGCACACGTGGCCGACCGACCACGGCGACTGGGCGATCGGCTACCCGCAGGCGCAGCCATACCTGATCGGTGCGTGGTCCGACGTCGATCTCGCCGCCGATCGCCCGCGGCGCTTCACGCTCGAGCCACGCGTCCGCGTGCTCGTGCCGAACCTGATGCCCGAGGGCCAGCGCTACACGCTGTGGCTCGCGCCCGCCGCCGCGCGCGAGGTCACCGTGACGTGGGACGACACCGTCGTCGCGCACGCGACGCTGCACGACGGCTGGAACGCGGTCATGTTCCAGGACCTCGATCCTGCCGTCGGCGAGCACGAGCTGACGCTCGAGACCCCGACGTTCCCCGGGATGCGCGGCGTCGCCGTGACCCTGCTCGACGTGGATTTCCTGATGCCGTAGGCACTGTCGACGGCGACGACAAGATCCTCCCGTCACCTCGTCCGACGTCGACGACTACCTGCGCGAGGCGAGCGGCGATCCGTTCACGGCGAAGGACTACCGCACGTGGGCGGCGACGCTCGGGGCCGTGCTGCTGCTGTCCGCGCTCGACCATCCGGGCAACCAGCGCGCGTGCAAGCGCTGCGTGAGGCGGGTCATCGCGCGCGTCGCCGACCAGCTCGGCCACACGCCTGCCGCGCCGCGACGACGGCCGATCACCATCGAGACGCTGCGCGAGATCGAGCCGATCGTCGCGCGCTACCTCGGCAACTTTCGCAAGCGGCTGCGGGCTTGACGCCTCGCCCGCGGCGTGTGACGGTCCGCCGAACGTGAGCGCGTCGCTTCGTCTCGGCGTGATCGGCTACGGCTACTGGGGGCCCAACCTCGTGCGGAACTTCGCCGCCGGCCCGCGCACGAAGGTCGCGGCGATCGCAGACGCGAGCGCGCACCGGCGCCAGGTCGCGCAGGCGCAGTACCCGTACATCAAGGTCGTCGACGACGCGTCGACGTTGATCAACGATCCGGACATCGACGCGGTCGCGATCGCGACGCCGATCTTCACGCACCACGAGCTCGCGAAGCGCGCGCTCGAGGCGGGCAAGCACGTGCTCGTCGAGAAGCCGCTCGCGCCGAGCGTCGCGCAGGCCGAGGAGCTCGCGCAGCTGGCCGAGCAGCAGAAACGCGTGCTGATGGTCGATCACACGTTCGTGTACACCGGCGCGGTCCGCAAGATCCGCGACGTGATCTCGAAGGGCGAGCTCGGCCGCGTCCTCTACTTCGACTCGGTGCGCATCAACCTCGGCCTGTTCCAGCCCGATTTCAACGTGATCTGGGACCTCGCGCCGCACGATCTGACGATCATGGACTACGTGCTGTCGCAGACGTCGAACCCCGCACAAGGTGCGGGCTTCGACGGATCTGTGACACGGGGCGGCGCGCACGCGCGCTGGGTGTCGGCGATCGGCGTGTCGCACTACGCGCGCCAGGAGAACCTCGCGTACGTCACGGTCGGGTTCGACGACGGGCTGCTCGCGCACGTCCACGTCAACTGGGTCGCGCCGGTGAAGACGAGGCGCACGATCATCGCGGGCGCCGCGAAGATGCTCGTGTGGGACGACACGTCGCCCGTCGAGCCGGTCAAGATCTACGAGAGCTCCGTCGACGTCCAGCACATCGACAAGGACCAGGCGTACGCGCTCAACGTGCAGTACCGGTCCGGCGACGTGTGGTCGCCCAAGCTCGACGGCCGCGAGGCGCTGAGCGTGATGGCGCAGACGTTCGCCGCGGCGTGCCTCGACGGCGCGGCGACTCCATCGGATGCCGCGGTCGGCGTGCGCATCGTGCGCATGCTCGAGGCCGCGCAGCGCTCGCTCGAGCAGCAGGGCGCGAGGATCGCGTTGTGAAGGTTCCGTTCGTCGATCTCGTCGCGTGGGCGAAACCGTCGCGCGAGGAGTACCTCGCGGCGTTCGCGACGATCATCGACACCGGCGCGTACGTCGGTGGCCCGCAGGTCGCGGAGTTCGAGCAGGCGTTCGCGAGCTTTTGCGCCGCCCCGCACGCCGTGAGCGTCAGCACCGGCACCGACGCGTTGCTGCTCGCGCTGCGCGCGCTCGGCGTCGGGCCGGGCGACGAGGTGATCACCGCGGCGAACTCGTTCTTCGCGACCGCCGAGGCGATCTCGCTCGCCGGTGCGAGGCCCGTGCTCGCCGATGTCGACGACGACACGTTGTTGATCAACGTTGACGACGCCCGTCAACGTTTGACGGAAAAGACGAGGGCGATCATCCCGGTGCACCTGTTCGGCCAGCTCGCCGACATGGACCGCGTCCACGCGCTCGCGCGCAGCGCGAAGCTGCGCGTGCTCGAGGACTCGGCGCAGGCGCACGGCGCGGAGCGCGCCAGCTCAGAAGCTGGCGCGCCCGGATCTGTGACACGGGGGCGCGGCAGCTACCGCGCTGGCAGCGCCGCCGAGATCGCCGCGTTCAGCTTCTACCCGACGAAGAACCTCGGCGCGCTCGGCGAGGGCGGCTGCGTCGTCACCAAGGACGCCGCGCTCGCCGATCACGTCAAGCGCCTGCGCGATCACGGCCAGGCCGGCCGCCACGATCACGTCGAGATCGCGTACAACGCGCGGCTCGACTCGCTGCAGTGCGCGTGCCTCTCGATCTCGCTGCGGCGGCTGGCCGCGGCGAACGCCGCTCGCCGCGCGCTCGCCGCGCGCTATCGCGAGCGGCTGCACGGGCAGGGCGGCGTCAGGCTGATCGCCGAGGCGCCGGGCAGCCAGCCCGTGTACCACCTCATGATCGTGCGCGTCGACGCCGCGCGCCGCGACGCGATCCGCGACGCGATGGGCAAGGCGGGCGTCGCGACCGCGATCCACTATCCGACGCCGATCCACCTCCAGCGCGCGTACGCACACCTCGGCCAGGGCCCCGGGAGCTGCCCGGTCGCCGAGCGCGCGGTGAAGGAGATGATCTCGCTCCCGATGTTCCCCGACATGACGGTGGAGCAGGTCGACCGCACCTGCGACGTGCTGCTCGCATCGCTCTGAGCTGTGGGATCATCCAAGCGGCATGCAGCCGCACGTCGTGATCATCGGAGGCGGGTTCGGCGGGCTCGAGGCGGCGCGCCGGCTCGCGAGCGCCGACGTGCAGATCACGTTGATCGATCGGCGCAACCACCACCTGTTCCAGCCGCTGCTCTATCAGGTCGCGACGGCAGCGCTCAACCCCGCGGACATCGCGTACCCGATCCGCGCGGTGCTCGCGAAGCACCGCAACGTGCGCGTGCTGCTCGGCGAGGCGCGCGCGATCGACGTCGCGCGCCGCGAGGTCACGCTCGATGCCGGCATCGTGCCGTACGACCTCCTCGTCGTCGCGACCGGCGCGACGCACTCGTATTTCGGCAAGGACGAGTGGGCGCCGCTCGCGCCCGGCCTCAAGTCCGTCGAGGACGCGCTCGAGATCCGCCGCCGCATCTTCACCGCGTACGAGGCCGCCGAGCGCGAGAGCGACGGCGAGGCGCAGCGCGAGTGGCTGACGTTCGTCGTCGTCGGCGGCGGGCCGACCGGCGTCGAGCTCGCCGGCGCGCTCGGCGAGATCGGCCTGCACACGCTCGCGAAGGACTTCCGCTCGATCGATCCGACCGACGTGCGCGTCGTGCTGTGCGAGGGCAAGGACCGCGTGCTCGGCGCGTATCCCGAGAAGCTGTCGGCGGCCGCGAAGCACGCGCTCGAGCAGCGCAGCGTCGACGTGCGCGTCGACACGATGGTGACCGCGGTCGACGCGCGCGGCGTCACCGTCAAGGGCCCCGGCGGCGAGC
>JBLMXA010000414.1:0-6331 GCA_050257515.1 Acidobacteriota bacterium
AGTCCGCCGTCGAGGCGATGCGCGCGGGGGCCACCGACTACCTGACCAAGCCGCTCAACTTCGACGAGCTCCTGGTGGTGCTCGACAAGGCGCTCGAGCAGCAGGAGCTGCGCCGCGAGACGCGCCAGCTCCGCCAGCGCGTCCGCGACCGGGTCGCGCCGAACAACATCGTCGGCGACAGCCCGCCGATGCAGCGCGTGTTCGAGATCGTCGATCAGGTCGCGCCGAGCCGCGCGACGGTGCTGATCACCGGCGAGAGCGGCACCGGCAAGGAGCTGGTGGCCAACGCGCTCCACCAGCGGTCGCCGCGCGCGAGCGGCCCGTTCGTCAAGCTGCACTGCGCGGCGCTCGCCGAGACGCTGCTCGAGAGCGAGCTGTTCGGCCACGAGCGCGGCGCGTTCACCGGCGCGGTCGCCCGCAAGGACGGCCGGTTCTCGATCGCGGACGGCGGCACGCTGTTCCTCGACGAGATCGGCGAGATCTCGCCGAGCGTCCAGGTCAAGCTGCTGCGGTTCCTCCAGGAGCACGAGTTCGAGCGGGTTGGTGGGACGCAAACCGTACGCGTGGACGTCCGCGTGATCGCGGCGACGAACAAGAACCTCGCCGAGGAGGTCAAGGCCGGCCGGTTCCGCGAGGATCTGTTCTACCGGCTCAACGTCGTCACGATCGACATGCCGCCGCTGCGCGCGCGCAAGACCGACATCCCGGCGCTGGCGAAGTTCTTCCTCGACAAGTACGCGAAGGACAACAACAAGGCGCTCGAGGGCTTCGCGCCGCAGACGCTCGAGCTGCTGATGAGCTACGACTGGCCCGGCAACGTCCGCGAGCTCGAGAACGCGATCGAGCGCGCCGTCGTGCTCGCGAACGGCAACCTGATCGAGCCGCGCCACCTGCCGGCGAACGTGCGGCCGACGGCGAACGCGACCGGCATGCCTCCGATCCCGGGCTCGACGCTCGCCGAGATCGAGAAGTACGCGATCCTCGAAACCCTGAAGGCGACCGGCGGCTCGACGTCCAAGGCCGCGGACATGCTGGGGATCAGTGTTCGTACCATCCAGTACCGCCTGCATGACTACAATGCAGCTCCCCGCTCGGACATCCAGGTCGTCAACAAGGAACGTGCCCCGTCGGGCTCCGGCTCGGCGGGGCAGACGGCGAACGACGCCAGCAAGCAATAGACTCCCAAGTGAGCAGTTTCTTCGAAGAGGTGATCGCCTACGTCAACCTGACGCAGGCAGAGCAGGCGCTGCTCCGGGGCCTGCACGGCAAGCTGCAGCCGCACTTCGAAGCGATTGCCGAGCGGTTCTACGCGGCGGTGTGGGCGAACCCGAACACGGCCGCGGTCATCACCGGCCCCGAGCAGGTCGCGCGGCTGCGCTGCAGCCTCGTCGAGTGGATGTCGAGCGGCCTCGTCGGCCCGTACGACGACCGGTTCTACGAGAAGCGCTCGCGGATCGGCCGGCGCCACGTCCAGATCGGGCTCAAGCAGCAGTACATGTTCACCGGCATGAGCGTCGTGCGCACCGCGTACCTCGATCTCATCGCCGACCTCTACCCGCCGGACGAGGCCGCCGCCGTGCTGCGCGCGGTCAACAAGCTGCTCGACGTCGAGCTCGCGGTGATGCTGCGCCACTACCAGCTCGACTCCGAGGAGAAGCTGCTGCAGCGCGAGCGCCGGATCCAGGCCGACCGCATCGCCGCGATGCAGACGTTGTCCGCCGGGCTCGCGCACGAGGTCCGCAACCCGCTCAACGCCGCGCGCCTGCAGCTCGAGCTGCTCGAGCGCCGGCTGCGCCGCCAGCTCGGCGAGGACAGCAAGCTCGTCGAGCCGACCGAGCTCGCGAACCACGAGATCGAGCGGCTCACCGAGCTGCTCAACGACTTCCTCGCGTTCGCGCGCCCGCCCGCGCTCCACCTGCGCGAGACCGACATCGTCGCGCTGTGCCGCGAGGTCACCGAGCTCGAGAAGCCGCTGGCGGAGCGCCGCGGCGTCGAGCTCGCGCTCGCCGACCACGAGCCGATCGTCGCCCAGCTCGACTCGGGCAAGGTCCACCAGATCGTGCAGAACCTCGTGCGCAACGCGCTCGAGGCGACGCCGAAGGGCGGCCACGTCCAGGTCGCGGTCGCCAACGGCACCCCCGACGAGGTCCACATCCGCGTCGCCGACGACGGCCCCGGCATCTCCGACGACGTGCTCGAGCGCATCTACGAGCCGTTCTTCTCGACGAAGGAGACCGGCACGGGCATGGGCATGGCGATCGTGCACAGCCTGGTGACGATGCACGGCGGCAAGATCGAGGTCGAGACGTCGCCGCAGGGCACGACGTTCGATGTCGTCGTGCCGCTGCGAACGTGAGGCCGGGGCTCGGCGCTCGTCTCGCGTCGTGGTCCTGCCGCCGACTCTGCGCTCTGCGTCGAACACGAGCAGAAGCAGCGCCCGGTTCCGGACGTCCTCGATCTTGCGGGAAGCGATGGGGATGATGGCGCGCGCCCGTCAACCCGTCGTCGTCGTCCGCAAGGCCTGATATAGCTCGGTACGTGAGGGTGCTCGCGCTGCTCGCGTGCGTGGCTGGCTGTGGCTCGGGCTCGTGGCTCGAGTCGTCGAAGATCCTCGTCGACGGCTACGACGAGACGAACCTCGACTGTCGCACCGGGCCGTGCGCGCACGACGAGAACACCGACCTCGCGCTCTACGACGGTGCCACGTACCTCGTGCACCGCACGGCGGAGAGCCAGGTGCTCGGGCCGAACAGCTCGCTGCGCGTGTACCGCTCCGACGATCACGGCGGCCACTTCGACCTGCTCGCGGTGATCGCGGCGCCGACCGATCGCGACCTGCGCGATCCGTGCTTCTACGTGCTCCCCGACGGCCGGCTCGCGATCAAGGCGATCACGCGGCTGCCGGTCAACTCGACGCGCGACTCGAACGTCGACTCGGTGTCGGTCGCCACGATCTCGGGCGATGGCGGCGCGACGTGGTCGCCGCTCGCGCCGATCGGCCCGCCGACGTGGAGCTTCTGGCGCGTGCGCCAGGGACCCGACGGCACGTACTACTCCGCCGCGTACCAGGATGGCGATCTGTCGGTCGTGCTGTTCTCGTCGGGCGACGGCGAGACCTGGACGCAGGGCCCGCTCGTCTACGGCGTCGCCGAGGACACGCCGCTCGAGACCGAGCTCGTGTTCCTGCCGTCGGGCGTGCTGCAGGCGTATGTCCGCATGGACGGCAGCGACGCCGAGTTACTCGGCAGCATGGGCCGGCTGCGCACGAAGGTATGCACGGCAGCACCGCCGTACCGCGCGTTCGACTGCACGTACGAGCTCGACGGCGCGCGGCTCGACGGCCCGATGGCGTTCTTCTGGGGCAAGCGCCTCTTCTTCGTCGCGCGCGAGCACTACCTCGAGGTCGAGAACCGCAAGCGCACCGCGCTCTACGAGATCACGTACAAATCCGAAACGGGCCCGTTCGACTTCGTCATGCACGGCGAGTTTCCGTCGGCCGGCGATACGTCGTACGCCGGGGTGGTGCCGATCGCCGGCGCGCGCTTCCTCGTCACGTATTACTCGAGCAACCTGCACGAGGATGGCCCGTGGGCGCGCGCGATCTTCGGCCCGACCGACATCTGGCAGGCGACGATCGATCTGTCGAAGCTTTAGCCGCGGCGGGAGGTACCCTTGCAGATGGCACCGACCTACGATGTCGCGATCGTCGGAGGCGGGCCGGCCGGAAGCACGTGCGCGCGCACGCTCGTCGCCGCCGGCGCGCGGGTCGTGGTCATCGACCAGGCGCGGTTTCCGCGGGTCAAGCTGTGCGCGGGGTGGCTGTCTCCGGCGATCTGGGACGTCCTCGAGCTGACGCCGCGCGAGTATCCGCGCGGGATCTGGGAGTGGCACACGTGTCACGTCCACTACCTCGGCCAGGATCACGCGTTCCGGAGCAAGGGCTGGTTCATCCGCCGCTACGAGCTCGATGACTTCCTCTTGCATCGCTCGGGCGCCGAGCTGCGGCTCGGCGTCCACGTCAAGCAGCTCGCGCGGCAAGACGGCGCGTGGACGATCGCGGTACCGGACGGCGAGCCGATCCGCGCGCGCTACCTCGTCGGCGCGGCAGGCACGCACTGCCCGGTTGCGAGGCTGCTCGCGCCGCCGCGGCCGCGGCGCGCGGTCGGCGTGCAGGAGCTCGAGCTCAAGGCCGATCCGATCGCGATCGAGCGCACGCGCCTCGGCCGCGACGGCGAGCCCGAGCTCGTGCTGTTCGACGACGTCGGCGGCTACGGCTGGAACGTGCCGAAGTCGGAGTGGTTGAACGTCGGCTGCGGCACGCTCGACGCGAGCGCGGTGCGCGCGGCGTGGCAGGTCACGCACGATCACCTGCGGGCGGCCGGCCACGTGCCGCGCGAGACCGATGCCGAGCTCGAGCACGTCAAGGGCCACTCGTACTTCCTGTTCGATCCGGCGCACCTCGCGGCCGCGTCGCGCGACGGCGCGCTGCTCGCGGGCGACGCGCTCGGCCTCGCGCACCCGATCACCGCCGAGGGCATCCTGCCGGCGGCGGTGTCGGGCCGGTGCGCCGCCGAGGCGATCCTCGCGAACGACGCCGGCGGCTACGCCGCGCGGCTCGCGCGCCACGAGGTGATCGCCGACTACCGGCGCGTCCACCGCCTCGTCGCGGCCGCGAGCAAGGTCAAGGATCGCGCCGCGGCGGCGCCGTCGCGGCTCACCGCGCGGCTCGGCCGCTACGTCGTCGCGCGCGGCTTCGCGTGGATGTTCTCCGGTGCGCGGCTGCCGGCGCCGCGCGTCGTCGATCGCGTGCTCGACCTGTTACCCGGATCGTGACCATGCACCACCACAACACCGCCACCACCAAGCTGCTGTCGAGCCTCGCGCCGCGCCGCGCCCGCGACGTGTGCGCCGAGCTGCTCGCGCACGCCGGCATCACGATCGACGGTCCCGAGCCATGGGACGTGCAGGTCCACGACGAGCGCGTGTGGTCGCGCGTGCTGCGCGACGGCACGCTCGGCGCCGGCGAGGCGTACGTCGACGGCTGGTGGGACAGCCGCGCGCTCGATCAGACGATCGACCGCCTGCAGCGGATCGAGCTCGTCGACGCGCTGCGCGACAACTGGATGATCGTGCCGCACCTGATCAAGGCGCGGGTGATGAACCTGCAGACCCTGCGGCGCGCGTTCGGCAACGGCCAGCACCACTACGACATCGGCAACGAGCTGTACGAGGCGATGCTCGATCGCCGCCTGCTCTACACCTGCGCGCTGTGGTCGACCGGCGCGCGCGATCTCGACGAGGCGCAGGAGGCCAAGCTCGCGCTCGTGTGCAAGAAGGTCGGGCTGCGCCCCGGCATGCGCGTGCTCGATCTCGGCTGCGGCTGGGCGGGGTTCGCGGCATACGCCGCCGAGCGCCACGGCGTCGAGGTCGTCGGCGTCACCGTGTCGCGCGAGCAGGTCCGCTATGCGAAGGACCACTACGCGCACCTGCCGATCGACATCCGGCTCGACGACTATCGCAACGCGAGCGGCAGCTACGACGCGGTGGTCTCGATCGGGCTCATGGAGCACGTCGGACCGAAGAACTATCGCGGCTACATGGAGCTCGTCGATCGCTGCCTCGCGCCCGGCGGCGTCGCGTTCGTGCACACGATCGGCGGCAACCGCTCGTCGTCGCAGATCGATCCGTGGTTCGACAAGTACATCTTCCCGAACGCGACGCTGCCGTCGCTCGCCCAGCTCGTCACCGCCATGGAGGGCATCCTGATCCCCGAGGACATCCACAACATCGGCGAGGACTACGATCCGACGTTGATGGCGTGGTTTCAGCGGTTCGACGCCGCGTGGCCGCGGCTGCGCGCGCACTACGACGACCGCTTCTACCGGATGTGGAAGTTCTACCTGCTCGCGAGCGCCGGTTCGTTCCGCGCGCGTGCGCAGCAGCTGTTCCAGATCGTGATGACGCGGCCGGGCACGCGCGCGCCGGCGGGGCGGCGCGGCTAGCCCGTGCGGGTCGCGTGAACCGCGCGTGAAGCCGGCCAGCGCCGCCGGCACCCGGGGGATACTCGCGAGCATGCGGCCGGCCGTCGTGGTGTGCAGCGTTCTCGCGGCGGGGTGCTTGGCATACCCGCTCACTCCGGCGGGTCAGCTGGACGGCGTGCTCGAGATGACGATCGCCAGTGTGAGCGCGCTGCAGGAGCGCGAGGCCAGACGCGACGAGGCTGCCCAGCACGCCTCCGACGAGGATCAGCGCCAGCGCGAGAACGCCGCGATCCGCGATACCGAGATGCGACTGGAGCTGGAGCGCCGGGCGAGCCAGGGCACACTCGGCG
>JBLMXA010000415.1:0-3888 GCA_050257515.1 Acidobacteriota bacterium
GGTTGCCCCGATCTCGACAACGACGGCGATGGCTTCCCCGATGCCGTCGACAAGTGCCCGAACGATCCCGAGACCGTCAACGGCTTCGAGGACGAGGACGGCTGTCCCGACGTGCGCGCGACGACCGGGCCGGAGGAGCGGCCCGATCGCATCGATCTCAAGGGCCAGCCGGTGACGTTCGGCAAGGACGGCAAGCTGACGCCGGCCGCGCGCCAGCTGCTCACGCAGGTCGCCCAGATCATCAAGCAACGCAAGCTGACGATCCGCGCCGAGGTCCACCTGCCGCTCGGGACCAAGCAGACCGGCGCCGCCGCGGTCGCCGCGCAGAAGCGGCGGGACAAGGCGAACGCGGCCCGGCGCGCGCAGGCGATCCTCGAGTTCCTGCTCGCACAGGGCGTGCCACAGGCGCAGATCCAGGCCGTCGGCATCGGCTCGGATCGCCCGCTCGGCGCCGCCGCGCCCACCGATCCGATCAACGACCGCGTCGACTTCATCAAGTCGCAGCAGAGGTCGCCATGAAGCAGAGAGAAACCACAAAGACACAAAGGTCACAAAGTCTGATGCTTTGTGTCCTTTGTGCCTTTGTGGTTGTTTCCTCTTCTGCCGCCGCGCAGCCGGGCGACATCGAGGTGCCGCAGGTCGTCATCGACAGCGGCGAGCAAGCGACGCAGGCGAGCGACGAGGCGCTCGATCTCGCGAACATCGTCCAGTCCGCCGCGAAGGGCGTGACGACCGTGCAGGAGGCGCCCGCGATCGTCACCGTCGTCACCGCCGACGAGATCAAGGATCGCCAGTTCCAGAGCCTGCTCGAGATCGTCGACAGCGTGCCGGGCTGGTCCAAGGGCGGCATCTACCACTCGAACTTCCCGACGCCGCTCGTGCGCGGCCAGGTGCAAGCCGTCCAGTTCCTCCACGATGGCCTGTCGATGTTCGATCCGTTCGTCAACGTGCCGTCGGTCTATCGCGCGCAGCCGCTCGAGCTGGTGAAGCGCGTCGAGATGATCACCGGCCCCGGCGGCGTGCTGTGGGGCTCGAACTCGCTGCTCGGCATCCTCAACGTGATCACGAAGGACGCCGAGGACGTCGAGGGCGTCGAGATGGGCGCGTGCGTCGGCGACGGCCCGGGTGATCGCAACGTCGCGCGCGCGTACGTGATGGCCGGCAAGAGCGATCTGATGGGCGGCAAGCTCAAGGTGTTCGCGCACGGCTCGGTCGAGAGCTACCAGGGCCCCGAGCTCGCGCTGCCGCTGCTGCTGTTCCACGACGCGCTGCCGCAGCCGAACTCGGCGAACACGTACGGCCCGCTGACCACGACGGACGAGGCGCAGTCGTACATCATCACGCTCGACGGCAAGGTCACGTACGACAAGTTCCAGATCCGCGTGTTCGCGCCGTTCGCGCACATGTACAAGCCGTTCGGGTTCTCGGGCGAGCCGGTGCGCGACGTCGCCGATCCGAACGATCCGATGGGCGCGTCGCGCACGAACCGCTCGGACTTCTTCGATCGCTACGCGGTCGGCGAGTACCGCACTCGGTTCGCCGGCGACAAGGCCGGCATCACCGCGCGCGCGTACATCCAGCAGTTCGTCCGCAACTTCGCGCCGCTGCAGGTGCTCGCGCCGTCCCCGCTCATCCAGGGCGGCCTGTCGTTCTCGTCGGATCTCACGAGCTACCGCACGGGCGGGTCGCTCGACGGCGACGTCGAGATCGGCCGCCAGCTGCGCGTGCTGTACGGCGGCGAGGCATTTCGCGAGTGGGAACCGGGCTACACGTCGACGTTCGGCGCGCCGTACGATCTGACCGTCCTCCCGCTGCCGTGCCCGCGCATCTACAACACCGCGCAGATGCGGATCGTGCCGGTCCCCGGCTGCGCGATCCCGTTCGCCTACCCCGGCGATCGCACGGTGCTCGGTGCGTACATCGATCCGCAGTGGAAGCCGGCGAAGGGGCTCATCCTGGACGCCGGCGCCCGCGTGCAGGTCGCCCCCGACGCGCTCGGCTCGCTCGGCTATCCCGTCGGCACCACGGTCGGTGGCGCGATCGTGTGGAACTTCATCCCGAACTGGCACTTGAAGCTCAACTACACCGAGGGCTTCCGGCCCCCGGTGTTCAACAACACCGAGAGCAACGGCGAGGGCGTACAGATCGCCGGCAATCCGAACCTCGCGATCGAGACGTCGGATGCCGCGCAGGCCGAGATCAACGCGCGAATCTTCAAGGGCGACCGCCGGATCCGCGAGCTGTCGTTCCGCGTCGACGGCAGCTACACGCGGCTCGACAACCTCATCCAGGTCAACGGCGGCAACTACGCGAACTCGGGCAAGCGCGGTCTCGCGTCGGCGGAGCTGCTCGCGCGGCTGTACGTGCAAGGCGGCCACCGGATCGAGCTCGGCTACACGTACCTGCGTGTCGACTCGACCGACAAGGGCGTGATCGGCGCGGTGCCGCATCACTGGTTCAACCTCGCGAGCGTGTTCTCGCTCGTCAGCGAGAAGCTGACCGCGACGACGAACCTGCGCGTCACCGGCGCCGCCGAGGATCCGAACCGCCTCGTCGAGTATCGCGGCACGACGGCGATGACTCCCGTGCAGGTCGCGGCGACCGATCTCGTGCTCGATCGCATCCCGCCGATCGCCGAGCTGTCCGGGGGAATCTCGTGGACGCCGACGCCGAAGGTAGCCGTGCGTGCGACCGTGTACGACGCGCTGTGGGGCCACTACTACCAGCCCGACGTGTTCTTCGACTACGAGCCCCACCTCGAGTACCTGCCGAACCCGTTCGAAGGCTTTCGCGCCTACCTGTCAGCGCTCGTACAATACTAGGCATGCGGCAGTGGGCGCTGTGCCTGCTCGCGGCGCCCGCGATCGCGGCCGCCGAGCCGAAGCCGCTCGCGCTCACGGCGACGCAGCAGCGCCACGAGCTGCCGACGGTCGTCGCCGGCGCGCACGGCTGGCTCGTCGCGTGGCAGGAGCTCGCGCCGACCGGCGCCGACGACCGGCCGTGGAAGCTCGCCGCCGCGATCGTCGACGACCGCGGCGCGATCGCGGTGCCGGCGAAGGTGCTCGCCGAGGGCGCGCGCGCCGACGAGCTGCACGCGGCGTGGAACGGCAAGGCGTTCACGATCGTGACGTGCGCCGGGACGAGGTCGCGCATCGCGTGGGGCGAGCTCGCGCTCGACGGCACGTACACGCCGCGCGGCGACGAGCTGATCGCCGGGCACGTCAACGCGTTCACGTGCGAGGTCGTCAGCGATGGCGGCCACGTCGTCGTGATCGCGACGTCGCGCGCCGAGCGGCGCGGCGGTCACGAGCAGGTGGTGTGGAAGACGTGCAAGACGCGCCGCGTGGTGCTCGAGGGCGAGCGCGCGAGCGTCGGGCCGGAGAACCGGCTGTGCTTCGTGTGGGCGGCGGAAGGCCAGTGGATGCTCGGCCCCGACGCGAACGATCACGCGATGCTCGTCGACAGCGGTGGCAAGACCGTCAGGCTCGCGCTCGACGCGCTCGGCGCGACCGCCGCGGCCGGCACGTTCGCCGCGCGCACGCCGGCCAACGACGATCGCCACCTCGCGATCCAGTGGCTCGCGCCGCCCGAGGCGCGGCCGGCGCGGGCCGAGACGCTCGACGCCGGCCCGTTCCAGCCGCGACAGGATCTCGACGTGCTCGCGCTCGCGGGCGGCGGGCTCGCGCTCGTCGGCGCGGGCGCCGGCGCCGAGCGCATCGCGCCGCTCGTCACCGCCGACCCGCCGCTGCCGTGGCAGGTGCCGCCGGGCGGGCAGGTCGCGTTCCACCTGACCTTCCTGAAGCCCCCCGCGGGCACCGCGATCTTCACGGTGCTGGGACGCTCGTTTGCGGTCAGCAATATCCCATAGAGGAGTAGGGTGTGGGGTGT
>JBLMXA010000416.1:0-4158 GCA_050257515.1 Acidobacteriota bacterium
GCGGACCGCAGCCGGAGGCCGTCACCGTCGCGTATTGCGTCGGCGAGACCGGGCAGGTCACTTCGGTCCGCGCACCCGGCGCGGTCTCCCCGCGCGATCGCGCGTACGTCGAGAGCATACGGAGCTGGCGGTTCGCGCCCGTCTTCGTCGATGGCAAGCCGATCACGGCGTGCTCGTTCCTGACGTTCGAATCCCGCTAGAACGCCGCTAGAACGGGATCTCCTGCTCGAGCCCGGCCTGCGGCACGTTCGCTTCCATCGGTGTGCCCGCGTACTGCGAGATCCGCTGATCGCGACGCCGCGCGGCACGCCTCCTCAGCCGGCGGACGAGCACCGACGCGGCGACCGCGGCGGAGAGCACGGCGAGCGCGGTGATCCCTCGCTTGGGACCGATGCGGCGCGCGAGCCCGGTCGCGCGATCCGCGAACGACGACAACGTAGTGGCCAGGGAATCCATCATGACGCGAGGTCGTGCATCCCGCGTTCCCGGCCGTGATACGCCTTGCTCGTTGAAGCTGCCACGCTACTGGGGAGCGGTCCCCGTCGCGCTCGCGATCGCGCTCGTCGGGCTTCGCCTGCTCGTCGCGCCGCCGCCGCGCGCAAACCTCGCACCGGCCCCCGGCGAGCCGCGCGATCCGCCGGGCACGACCGCGCGCGCCGGCTCGCTCGCGATCGCGCGCGGTGGCCCCGTGATCGTCGGATTCCAGAGCGCGACGCCCGCGCGGCTCACCGTCGGCGGACGCGACGTCGTCGGCCGCGGGGTGGTGACCGATCGCGTCGTGCTGCCGGCCGGACCGGTGGCGATCCGGATCGCGGGTGACGCGCGGCTCGTGTGGTCGCCGGTCGGCCGCCGCGGCGATCCGGAGTACGTGCCGGCCAGCTCGCTGTCGCCCGAGCCGCCGGAGCGCGCGAGCTTCCCGGCGAGCGCCGGCGCGGCGCCGCTCGACGGCGCGATCGCGCTCGCGCTGCTCGCCGTGCTCGTCGCGTCGCTGTGCCTGCTCGCGCGCCGCCGCCTGCGCGCGGTGCCGCGGGAGGTGTGGCTCGCGATGGCGGCGGTGTTCGTCGTCGCGTGCGTCGTGCGCTGGATCGATCTCGGGGGGTTCGGCCAGACGTGGGACGAGGACGTCAACTGGGCGAGCGGCCGCAACTACATCACGAACTTGCTCTCGCTCGACGTTTCGCCCGCCAGCTGGCAATGGAACTTCGAGCACCCGCCGGTGATGAAGTACCTCGCCGGCATCGGCGCGCAATTCGCCGACGGCTACGGCCCGGCGCGCGCGCTGTCGGCGGTGTGGGTCGCGCTCGGCTGTGCGCTGCTCGTGCCGATCGGCGCGCGGCTCTACCGGCTGCGCGTCGGCGTGCTCGCGGCCGCGATCGCCGCGCTGCTGCCGCCGCTCGTCGCGCACGGCCAGATCGTCGGCCACGAGTCGCCGACCGTGCTGTGGTGGTCGCTCGGCATCCTGCTCGCGCTCGGCGTCCACGACGAGCTGCCCGACGAGCTGGCCGCCGCGCGCCGCACGTGGCGCGTGCGGCTCGCATGGCTCGGCGTCGCGATCGGCATCGCGTTCGCGTCGCGGTTCGTCAACGGTCTGCTCGGGCCGCTCGCGCTCGCGATCGTCGTGATCGACGCGAAGCCGGCGCTGCGCCGCGAGGTCGCGCGCGACGCCGCGTGGATCCTGCCGCTCGCCGCGGTCGTCACGCTGTACGCGGTGTGGCCGCGGCTGTGGGGCGACCCGATCGGCGCGCTGCACCACTCGTTCGACAAGCTCAGCAAGGCACACTCGCCCGAGCCGTTCCTCGGCACGATCACCGCGCACCCGCCGCTCTACTACTTCGCGGTCTACCTGTTCGCGACGCTCCCGGTCGGCGTGCTCGCCGGCGTCGTCGCGTGGGGCGCGCGCGCGGGCAAGGCGCGCGATCGCGCGGCGCTGATCGGCCTCGCGTGGCTCGTGATCCCGCTCGGCGTCGCGGCGTCGCCGGTGCGCCAGGATGGCGTGCGCTACGTGATGCCGTGCCTCACCGCGCTGGCGGTGTGCGCGGCCGACGGCTGGGATCACGTCGCGACGCGGCTCGAGCCGCGCGTGCCGCACGCGTTCGCCGCGTGCGGCGCGGCCGTGATCGTCTACCTCGCGATCGTGCTCGTTCGCGTCCACCCGTATTACCTCGACTACTTCGCCGAGCAGGTCGGCGGCGCCGGCACGGTCGCCGAGCACGGCTGGTTCGAGACCGCGTGGTGGGGCGAGGGCGTCGACCGCGCGGTCGACTACGTCAACGCGCACGCGGCCGCCGGCGCGAAGGTCGACCGCGACTGCATCGAGCCGGCGCACCTCGCGTGGTTCCGCCACGACCTGTGGGCGCCGATGACGCGCGACCCGAAGGCCGCCGACTGGATCGTCGACTACTCGCCGCGCTCGCACCGCTGCCCGATACCTGCCGGCGCCAAGCTCGTGTTCTCCGTCGAGACCGACGGCGCGGTGCTCGCGAACGTCTGGCAGCGGGCGGAGTAGTCGCGCATAGCGCGCCGCGTCGAGGCGGTCACATTCTCGTGACATGCGCGAAACGATCGCGCGACGAAAACGTCACGCATTAGGATCGCCGCATGAGGGGAGCGCTGCTCGTGTGGCTCGCGGCGTGCGCGGGCTCGCGCGGTGCTCCTCAGACGAGCGACGCGCCCGGCGGCGGCAAGGGCGACGGTCCGAACGCCGATGCGGCGACCGACGCGGCGCCCGCGTTCCCCGACACGCTCGATGGCAACCGCGATCGGCTGCTCGCGAGCTACCTCGCGTGGCTGGAGACGCAGCCGACGGTGATGCAGTCGAACGGCCTCGTCGGCGGCCAGCTCGCGAGCGTGTGCGATCTGTGGAGCAAGCTCGATCCGTCGTCGCAGAGCGTGTTCCTCACGCTGACGCACCGGATGTGGGGCTCGGTGCTCGGCCAGGACGGCTCGCACATGCTGTCGCACGTCGGCAAGCTCTACCGCGTGATCGGCGGGCAGGGCGCGACGGCTACCGATCCCGGAAGCTGCGGCGGCGGCGAGTACAACCGGATGATCATGCACGTCGACAGCGAGCTGCACGCGGCGCAGCTCGCCGCGAACACGCGCCAGGGCGCGGCGCCGTACGACATCGCCGACATCCCGTCGACGAGCTCCTGGCGCGACTCGCACGACGTCGGCGGCCCGCACGCGCCGTTCGATCTGTCCGACGAGACCAACGCCGGCGCGCCCCGCGGCCAGACCCAGTACTTCCGCGATCCGACGTCGACCGCGGCGAACGCGCCGCTCGGCCGCATGGACCTCACGACGCTGGTCGATCCCTACGCGATGGAGCTCGATCAGGACTACGACTGCGCGCACAACTCCAACCCGAGCTGCAGCTACGTGTTCTACGGCCCGTCGTGCGCGCCCGCGACGAGCGAGCCCGGCACGCAGATCTACACCGGCAACTACGGCGGCTTCGAGCCGGCGTACAAGCCCGCCGGCTGTTGAACCGCCACGGCGCCGAGGGCGCCAAGCCGGAGCCAGGAGCGAGAATTCTTCTGCTGGCTGCGGCTGGGCGTGCTCGGCGCCTTGGCGGTTATTTCTTCTCGGCGTCGGTGCGCAGGCCCGACACGTTCCACGACTGCTGGCAGTACGGCTTGTTGTTGTCCTGGCGGATGTAGTTCGCGATCAGCACCAGCTGCAGCATGCCGCTCTCGACGCGGCCCTCGACCGAGTACTTGCCCGACAGACCGGCGACCGTCGTGCCGACGATCTTGAGCGTCTTCGCCGAGACCTTGCCGTTCTTCTGCGGCGTGCCGACCATCAGCGGGATCAGGTCGGTGTTGACGGTCACGCTGCCCTTCTTGATCTCGATCGTCAGCTTGCCGCGGCCGAGCGCGATCGGCGGCGGGTTGCATGTCGAGCCCGACTCCTCGAACTTGACGTCGTAGACGCCCGCGACCTTCTCGTCGGCGAGCGCGGGAGCGGCGGCGGCCGCGAGGACGAGCAGACCCAGGACGATACGGTGACGCATGGGCGGACCTTGGACGCCGGCGAGCCCGGCGAGATTCATCGAAATACTGCCAGAAGAGCTAACCACAGAGACACAAAGGCCACAAAGGATCTGCTCCTGTGGCCTCTGTGCCGTTGTGGTTCAACTCCTCAGGGCGTCTGCGCGGT
>JBLMXA010000417.1:0-12828 GCA_050257515.1 Acidobacteriota bacterium
CGCTGGTCGGCGGGATCGACGGCGGCTTGTTCACGCTGAGCGGCGAGCCGGTGAGCGCCTCGACGAAGTTGTTGACGCTGTCGTAGCGCTCCGACCGCTCCTTCTTCATCGCGGTCTCTACCGCGTCGATCACGTGCTTCGGGGTGTCGGGCGCGGCCTCGGCGAGCGGACGCGGCTGCTCGTAGACGACCTTGAACACGACCTCGGGGATCGACGCGCCGTCGAACGCGGGATGCCCGGTGAGCATCTCGTAGACGATCGCGCCGAACGCGAAGATGTCGGTGCGCTCGTCGACGCTGTCGTGCTTGCCGGTCGCCTGCTCGGGCGCCATGTACTGCGGCGTGCCGAGCAGCGCGCTCTCCTGCGTCTTGACCGTCTGCGAGCCGCGCATCTTGGAGATGCCGAAGTCGAGCACCTTCGCGAGCTCGAAGCTGCGGCCGTCGAGCTCGGTCGGCACGAGGAAGATGTTCTGCGGCTTGAGATCGCGGTGGACGACGCCGGCGCGGTGCGCGGCGGCGAGCGCGGAGCCGACCTGGCGCACGATCGACAGGATCTGCTCGAGGGGCAGCGGGCCGTGCACGAGGCGCTGCGCGATCGTCTCGCCCTGCAGGTATTCGAGCACGAGGTACGGCGTGCCGTCGGGCATGACGTCGAAGTCCTCGACGTGCACGATGTTCGGATGGCCGAGCAGCGACGCGATCTGCGCCTCGCGCTTGAATCGCGCGAGCGTGTCGTCGTCGGAGATCTCGGCGTGCAGGATCTTGATCGCGACCTTCTTGCCGGGCAGCCGGTTGTGGCTCGCGAGGAACACGGCGCCCATGCCGCCGCGCCCGATCAGCGCCTCGATCGTGTAGGTGCCGGCGATCACCGACCCCACATCGACGACCGAGCGCGCCGATGAATTCTGCATCCGCACGAGCGTATAATGAGAACTCGATGCGTGCACGCGCGCAGCCGGTGGGGTGGATCGTCGCGGTGGCGCTCGCTGCGACGACCGCCGGCGCCGATCCCAAGCCCGAGCCCGTCGACGTCAAGGCGTACCGCGACAAGCTCGTGCTGCTGCAGGACGCTTCCGGCGGCACCTACGCGGTCTACACCGAGCGCGGCAAGGATGCGCACGTGTTCTACGGCACCGGCAAGGCGCTGTACGAGCAGTACGTCCCCAGCCGCGGCTTCGACGAGGACCGCTGGAGCGTCGCGCTGTGGGCGCCGCGCGTCGCGCGCGTGCAGAACGCCTCCATCGTGTACAAGCAGGACCACACGTACGCGCTGTTCTGCGGCTCCGAGGAGACCGGGCTCACGCAGCTCACCGGTGACAAGGCGTCGCGGGTGCTCGCGAGGTCGTCGTTCTTGTCCGCGGCGCTGGTGCGGCGCGCGCACCTGCTCGCGCGCGACGACGCCGGCGTCTACTACTTCATCGACGTGCTGCGCGACAAGTACGGCGGCAAGGGCTACCGGCTGTTCGTCGGCAAGAAGGGCGCGATGAAGCAGGTGCCGATCACCGACATCGCGAGCGACACGGGCGGCGAGGTGTTCTCGACGAAGTCGGGCGACCTCCGGCTCGTCACGTCGAACGTCGACGAGCACGCGCGGAGCGGCGCGACGTGGATCAAGGGCGACAAGCGCACGCAGCTCGTCGCGCTCGACGTCGACATGAACTCGCCGGTGATCTACCGCGATCTCGGCATCTACACGTTCATCGGCACGGTATGCGAGAACCTCTAGCGCTCGTGCTCGCGTGCGTGCCCGCGCTCGCATCGATCGTCGCATTCGGCAATCCGCCGAAGCCCAGGCCGATCGATCCGGCGCCCGCCGCCGGCAAGCTCCTCGTCTACCGCGACGAGCTCGATCACTACTACGTCGTGCCGAAGCCCGGCGCGTTCGACAAGCTCGACGACGGCGACAGGTGGGTGTTCTACGGCGACGCGAAGGGGCTGTACCAGCAGCGCGTGATCGGCAGCAGCATGGACGGCGCGAACCGAGGCTGGACGTTGTGGGCGCCGCGCGCGAAGGGCATGACCGGTGCGTCGCTCGACGTCAAGGGCGACAAGGCGCAGCTGACGTGCAAGCTTCACGACACCGACGGCTCGCGCAAGCTCGTGCTGCTCGCCGGCGACGAGGCGGCGACGGTGTTCAAGAAGGCGAAGCTGTACCCGGTGTTCTGGCCGCGCGAGGCGCACCTGCTCGCGCGCGACGACGACGGCGTCTACTACTACGTCGACAACCTGCGCGAGGAGCTCGGCGGCAACGGCTACCGCGTGTTCGTCGGCATGAAGGGCGCGATGAAGGAGCTGGCGATGACGAACATCGTGCGCGACTCCTCCGGCGAGATCTTCGCGACCAGGACCGGCCAGCTCAAGCTGATCGCCGGCAAGGGCAGGAGCCTGTACTGGATCAAGGGCGGCAAGCGGAGCGAGCTGACGTTCGTCGACATCCTCGCCGACCGCTACCTGGTCTATCGCGAGCTCGGCATCTACGGCCAGCTCGGCGCGGTGTGCGACGACTTCTAGCGAGCACGGGCCCGATGTCGTGAGCAATGATCCGGGCTAGAGTCGGCGCATGAAGCTCCAGGGATGTGTCGCGCTCGTCACGGGTGGTGCTTCCGGTCTCGGCGCGGCGACCGCGCGGCGGCTCGCCGAAGGTGGTGCGAAGGTCGTGATCGTCGATCGCGACGAGGCCAAGGGCGGCGAGCTCGCGAAGCAGCTCGGCGCCACGTTCGCGAAGGCCGATGTCACCGACGCCGCGCAGATCGAGGCGGCGCTCGCGCAGGCCGCGGCGCTCGGCACGCTGCGCGTCGCGGTGTCGTGCGCGGGCGTCGGCTGGGCGTCGCGCACGCTCGACAAGACCGGCAAGCCGCACGATCTCGAGCTGTTCAAGACGGTCGTCGGCGTCAACCTCGTCGGCACGTTCAACGTGCTCCGGCTCGCCGCCGCGGCGATCGCGAAGGCGGATCCGCTCGACCACGGAGAGCGCGGCTGCATCGTCAACACCGCGTCGGTCGCCGCGTTCGACGGCCAGATCGGCCAGATCGCGTACGCCGCGTCGAAGGCGGGCGTCGCCGGCATGACGCTGCCCGCGGCGCGCGATCTCGCGCCGGCCGGCATCCGCGTCGTCACGATCGCGCCCGGCATCTTCGACACGCCGATGCTCGGCGCGCTGGCCGACGACAAGCGCGCCGCGCTCGCGGCCGACGTCGTGTTCCCCAAGCGCCTCGGCTCGCCCGCCGAGTACGGCGCGCTGGTCGCCGCGATCGTCGAGAACGGCTACCTCAACGGCGAGACGATCCGCCTCGACGGCGCGCTGCGCATGCCGCCGAAGTGACAGCGTGGCAGAGGGCCTCGGGCCTCGGACCTCGGACCTCCACAGATCGACTGGTTAGCCGCTGGCGCGACGCCTGCAATCGCGACCGCGGCATGTCGAACATCAGCAAGGGCATCGTGCTCGGGCTCGCGAACACGCTGGTGCTGGCGGCCGGCTACTCCAGCGCCGCACCCGTCGCGTTCTACGACCGAAACGTCCCTCCAGTCCTCCCGCTGTTCCTGCTCGGCGCGATCCCGGCGATCCCGCTCGGCGCGATCCTCGGGGTCGTCGCCGGTCGCGCGCGCGGCGAGCGGCTGCCGACGCTGCTGGTGTCGAGCTTCGGGCTCGTCGCGTGCCTCGTCGTGCTGTGCAGCCCGCTCATGCAGCCGTATCGCGACTGGCAGGTCGCCGGGCTGATCGCGCTCGCGTGGGTGCCGACGTCGTTCGCGACGATCGTGCTCGAGCGGTGGACGCGCCCGGCCGAGCTGCCTAGTGCTTGGGTACTAGCTCGGCCGGGATCTTGTTCGGGATCTCGGGAACCGCGTGCTCGTACAGCCAGCTGTACGTGAAGTACGTGCCGAGCACGCGCTTGGTGTAGTTGCGCGCCTGATCGTCGGCGATGCCCTCGACGAACTCGTCGGCGTCCCACGTGCCGCGCGCCTTGAGGTTGCGCCGCACGTAGCCGGGACCGGCGTTGTACGAGGTCGGCACCAGCAGCGTGAACCCGTTCCAGTCCTTGTAGAGCGAGCCGAGGAAGCGCGAGCCGATCGTGACGTTCTTCTCGGGATCGCGCAGGTTCTCGCGCGTCGGATCGATGCCGGTGCCCTTCGAGAAGTCCTTCGCGGTCGGCGGGATCATCTGCGTCAGGCCGACCGCGTTCGCGTAGCTCTCGTCGAGCGGATCGAAGCCGCTCTCCTCGCGGACGATGCCGATCTGCATCGCGATCGGCACGTTGTTGAGCTTGGCGTGGCGCGACAGCAGCTCGTAGTACGCCTTCGGGTACGCGATCTGCCAGCGCGCGCGGTTCGCGCCGACCGGCCAGCTCGCGCGGTAGTCGAGGATGTGCCAGCGCGTCGACCACACGCTGTCGGCGTAGCGGCCCGCGCGATCGTGCAGCCACGCGATCGCCCACAGCTTGTCGAGCTTGTCGGGATCGGTGACGCGCTTCTTGTCGCCGGGCGCGGCGAGCCCGAGCTTGCGCAGCTCGGCGCCGGCCGGCTCGCCGAGGCCCAGGCGCATCAGCTCGAGCGCGCGCTGGAAGCCCGGCGCGCTCCACTCCGCGCGCGCCTGGAACGCGAACGCCGGCGCCTTGGCGTCGAAGCCGGGCGGATCCGCCGAGATCTCGGCGACGACCTGCTCGAACTGCTTCGGCGCGGCCTCGCGCAGCCGGTTGAGCGACATCATCGCGTAGTACGCGGCGGGGTACTTGTGGACGACCTCGGTCCACGCGGCGATCGCATCGGCGTCCTGCTTCTTGGCCGCGTACGCGCGGCCGAGCCAGTAGCCGGCCTCGGCGCGATCGTCGTCGCCGAACACGCCGTTGTAGCTGGTCGCGTCCTTGACGAGCCGCAGCTGCTCCTTCCACCACTTGATCGCGTCGTCGTAGCGCTGCTCGCGCCACGCGCGCCAGCCGAGCCGCCACATCGCCTCGACCTGCATGTCGCCCTCGGGGAACTGCTTGGGGATCGCCGACAGCACCGCCTCGACCTTCGCGCCGTCGTTCGCGGCGGCCCACTCCTCGCCCTCGCGCAGCATCGCGTCGTCGGAGTAGCTGTGCTTCGGATCGATCTTCTGCGCCGCCTGGTAGCGCGCGATCGCGGTGTCGCGCTGGCCGATGAACGAGTAGCTGCGGCCCGCCTGGTAGTTGGCCTTGATCTCGAGGTCGGTGTTCTTCGCCGCCTTGCACGCCGCGAACGCCTCGTCGAACATCGGCGCCGCGCCCTTGCGGTCGCGCGCGTCGAACCGCGCCTGCGCGCGCTTGTACGACGCGGTGCACTTGTCGGCCAGGGGCAGCTTCGGATCGGCGAGCGCGTCGGTCAGCTCGGCCTCGGCCTCGGGGTTGCGATGCGCCTCGGCGAGCACGAGCCCGCGCGTCAGGTGCTCGGGCCCCGACAGCACGACGACGCCGGTCGCCGCCTTCGACTTGTCGGCCCACGACGACAGCGGATCCTCGACCTGGATCTTCGTGTAGAGCTCGGTCTTCTCGGGGCCGGGCGGCAGCGCCTCGGCGAGCCGGAACCGCGCCTCCGACCGGAACGGCCCGTTCGGGTGGTGGTCGAGGTACGCGCGGTAGTGAGGGACGACCTGCGCCTTGTCGGCGGTCTGCAGCAGGTCGCCGATCAGGATCTCGGCCTCGGCGCCGACGATCGAATCGGGCGCGATCTGCTTCGCGAGCACGAGCGCGTGCGCGGCGTCGTGCGCGAGCCACAGCTCGCGCGCCGCGTGGTACGCGATGAAGTCGGCGAGCTGCGGCAGGTGATCGTGCGCGAACACCAGGTGCGTCGCCGCGCTCGCGTGATCGGCGAGGTGCTCGTCGACGAGGCCGAGCATCAGCTCGAGCCGCGCCACGCGAGCCTCGTCCTTCGTCGCCGCGCGCGCCGCGGTGAACGCGGTCTTCGCGGCGGGCCAATCCTCGAGCGCGAACCGCTCGGCGCCGGTCTTCTCGTCGGCGCTCGTCCAGTACGGCGCGATCATCGCCTCGGTGAGCGCGACCGGTGTCCCGGGCGCGACCACGCCGGCATCGGCCTCGACCGGCGCGGGCGCGGCCTCCGGATGCGGCGCGACGGGAGCGTGACGGTGCGTGTCGTCGCCGGAGCACGCGCAGAGCAAGACCAGCGGGACGAGCCGACGCATGCCTGACCCTAGCAACGCAGATCCGCGACGCCAATATTTCCGCGCAGCTCGCTCAGTTGGTGCGGAACCCGAAGCAGGCCCCCGCCTCGGGCGACGCCACGTCGATGCGCTGCGGGGAAGGCGAGCCGTCCCAGGTGGTCGACGCCGGCGACGCCGAGCCGAGATAGACGTGGATCGACGACGTGCTCCCGCTCGTGAACGTGCCGACGCCGAAGTCGGTGTAGCCATCGCCGTTGACATCGCCGAGCCCGGCCGTCGACGCGCCGTAGCGCGCGCCGCTCCCATCGGGCGACGCCAGGCCGAGCGTCTGGATCGCGGTCGCGCTCGCGGCACCCCGGTACACGGACGCGCCATCGCTGCCGCCCTGGTAGCTCGGCAAGCCGAGCACGAAATCGCCGTAGCCGTCGCCGTCGACATCGCCGCCGCCCCCGACCGAGATGCCGAACACGCCCGACGAGCTCGACAGATCGAGGCGCTGCGGCGTCGAGGCGGCATTCCAGGCAGCCGCGCTCGGGCTCGCTGACCCGAAGTACACGTGGGCCGCTCCCCCGGACGTGCTGGGGTTGCTCTCGATCACGACGTCGGCGAACCCGTCACCGTTGACATCCCCGATGGCGGCGGCGCTCGGCGTCGCTCCGTTCGCGCTGTCGAGGTTCGTGAAGCCGAGCGGGACCTCGCCGAGGCTCACCATCGGACCGCCGAAGAACACCAGGTGCGTCTGCAGACCCGTGGCGACGAGGTCGCCGTAGCCGTCGCCGTTGACGTCCGCGCCGGCGACGGCATACACCGCGTTCCCCGATGACCCGATGGTCAGGACGTTGTCCGAGACCCAGCCCGCGGCGCTCGGTGCCGGCGAGCCGAGGTAGACCTTCGCGTACGGGAACTCGCCGAGCGCGAAGTCGGCGTAGCCGTCCGCGTTGAAGTCGCCGAGCGCCGCGATCGAGCTCAGGTTGACGTTGGACGGCACGTCGATGCGCGCGCTGCCCGATCCGTTCCAGTCGTTCGCGGACGGCGAGGGACCGCCGAGGTAGATGTGATTGCGAACGTCGGCGCCGCCGGGCTGATAGAGCTCGCCGAGGACGGCGAAGTCGCCGTAGCCATCGCCGTTGACGTCGCCGATCGCCACGGCCTCCGCCCCGTAGGCCTCGCCGGCGCGCGGCGGCGTCAGATCGATGCGACCGGGCGGTGCACTGCCGTTCCAGGTCGCGGCGCCGGCCGTCGCCGAGCCGAGGTAGACGTGCGCGGCACCCGATCCGGCCGGGTCGCTGCACGGGTGCGCGATCGCGACGAAGTCGGCGAACCCGTCGCCGTTGACGTCGAGGATCGTGCCGCTCGCCGAGTCGGCCGGCGACGACGCGCCGTGCTTGCCGACCCACAGCTGCCACGTCGCGGTCGTGACCTGACCGCTGCCGCTGTTCGCGCGGACGCGCCAGTACGTCCAGCCCGCGGGGAGCGGCGCCGAGGGCACGCCCGACAGGCCGTCGCTCGCCATCTGCACGGTCGCCGACCGCGGGCTCGTGCACGCGCGATCCACGCACAGGTCGACCGACGACACCGTGTCGCCCGGAGCGAGCGACCACCGCAGCGTCGGCCGCTGCTGCGTGACGATCGAGCCCGAGAGCGGCGCGATCAGCCGCGTCGCCGGCGGAGGGGGCATGTCGGAGCCGTCGGGGATCGCCGCGAGCTCGGGGAACTTGCAGGCCGCGACGAGGACGACGAGCGCGCACCAGGCCTTCATCAGAAGCTCCCCACGACCATCGCGCCCGACGGCGTCAACGCGAGCGCCGCGCGCGGCGGCGTGGACGGCTCGTCGTGATGCCGCAGGTAGAGCCACACGCCGGCCGCGATGCAGCCGACGCCTGCCGCGCCGAGCACCTGCGCCGTCAGCAGCTTGGTGTTCGCGCTGTCGTAGAGCGAGCGGCGGCGCGGCTCGCTCGTCATCTCCGCCTTGGCATCGTTGTAGGTGCCGACCGCCGAGATCGCGAACGCGGTCGTGCCGACCAGGAGCGCGCCGCCGGTCACCGTCACGATCAGCGGCAGACGCCCGCGCGCGTGATCGCCGTCGCCGCGGCTCGCTCGCGCCGCGCGCAGCTCGCACGTCGACGCGCCGCCGCCACGGCCGCTCGCGAGCGCCTGCACGTGATCGCACGCGTCGCGATCGGGAGCGCAGTGGTCCTCGCCGCCCGCCTGGAAGCAGTAGGCCGAGGCCTCCTGGCTGCAGTCGGTGAGATCGCGCATGTAGGCGCTCGCGGCGTCGTGAAACGCCTCGCACGCCTCGCGCGTCGGCTTGCACGTGCCGAGGTTCGCGATCATCGAGCGCGCGCAGTACCAGATCGCCGGCGCGCTCGCCGCGTGCGGCGGCGGCGTCGACGCCGGCCGCGCGGGCTCGGCCGGCCGCGCGCCCTGCGGCTGCGGGACCTCGACGGTCTTCGCGTCGCCTTCGTTCGCGACCGTCACCGCGAGCGAGACGTCCGGCGCACCGCGCATCCGCACGACGACGTGGTACGTGCCGCCGTCGATCGGCAACGCGATGTTCCACACGACCGGATCGATCGCGGCGCCATCGCGACGGATGTCGGTGATGTCGCCACGCAGCGAGTCCGGCACGTGGATCGTCAGCTTCGACAGCCTCGGCTCGAGCTTGCGCGCGTGATCGGCGGCGGTGTGATGCAGCTGCCGGCCCACATCGTCGGTCGCCGCGCGCGTCTGCCGTTCGGCGTCGAGGAACAGCCCCCACGCCGTCGCGAGCTGGCCGTGCTTCTCGCGGCACGCGGCGAGGTTCAGCAGCGTCGTCGTCGCCGCCTCGAGCTTCTGGCTCTCCTCGAAGGCGGCGCAGGCCTCGGCGATCTGTCCCGCCGACATCAGCTCGCGGCCGCGCCGGAACAGCACCTCGGCCTGCGCGCCCGCCGGCTGCGCCAGGGCAGTTGTCGAACAGGTGAGCCACACGGCCGCCAGCCACCACGGTCGGATCATGTCGAGTCCTACTTGCTGACCTTGTTGCGCCCCGCGTGCTTCGCCCGGTACAGCGCCTGGTCGGCGGCGTCGAGCAGCTCGTCGGTGTTCTTCACCGGCGTCGACGGGAACCCGGCGACGCCGATCGACACCGTCGCCTTCAGCTCGTGGCCCTGGAACGGCACCAGCGTGCTCTCGACATGGCGGCGCAGCCGCTCGGCCATGTGCGCCGCCGGCTCGATCCCGATCGCGCGCAGCACGATCGCGAACTCCTCGCCGCCGAACCGCGCGATCACGTCCTCGTTGCGCACCGCGCGCGTCAGCGTGGTCGCGAGGTGCGCGAGCAGCGCGTCGCCGGCGAGGTGGCCGTGGGTGTCGTTGATCTTCTTGAAGTGATCGAGGTCGAGCATCAGCACGCTGAGCGCGGTCTCGTGGCGCTGCGCGAACTTGAGCTCGCTGTCGAGGCGGTCGAGCAGGTAGCGCTTGTTGAACAGCTTCGTCAGCCCGTCGCGCAGCGCCGACGACAGGAGGTTCTCGTGGAAGCTCTCGTCGAGCGCGTCCTGCAGCGCGAACCGCACGACCGTGTTGCGGCCGATCTGGATCTTGTCGCCATCGTGCAGCTCGACCGGCTCGCGGATCCGCTGGCCGTTGATGAACGTGCCGTTGCGGCTGTGCAGGTCCTCGAGCCACGCGCGGTTGCCCTCGTAGCGGACGCGCGCGTGCGAGCGCGACATGCCGTCGTCGTCGATGCGGACCTCGCAGCTCGGCGCGCGGCCGATCGTGACGACCTTGGGCACCTTGAACATCTGGCCGGTCGCGGTGCCGGTGAGGACGGTGAGCGTCGCCGACCGGGTGACCTCCGAGACCCGCGCCTTCACCTCCTCGATGTCGGTCGAGGTGGTGTCCTCCTCCTCCCAGTCGTCGGACATCGCTACCGTCTACGATCACCCGGCGACGGTGGCGGATCAAGCCCGGCCGGCGATCCACGCTGCCAGCTCGTCGAGTCGAGCGGCGCGGGGCAGCAGGGGGGTGACGAGCGAGCGTGCTTCGCCGCACAGCTCGCGCATGCGGGCGGCCGCGGCCGCGGCGTGCTGGACGAGCTCGGCGTCGTCGCGGTCGTCGGCGTGCTGGAACGCGATGCCGATCGCGAGCCCGTAGCGTGCGTGGGCTGCACACGTCGCGGCAGGAGCGCCGGCGGCGATCGCGCCGAGCTCGGCCGACGCGGCGAACAGCGCGCCGGTCTTCGCGGCGTGCATGCGCTCGATCTCGGCGAGCGTCGTGGGAGGCGCCGTCAGGTCGATCGCCTGACCGGCGAGCAGCTCGCCGGCGCCGGCGCGGCGGGCGAGCACCGCGACGGCCTCGCCGGCCCGCGGCCCGAGCTCGGCGAGCGCGCCGAACGCGGCGGTCAGCAAGCCGTCGCCGGCGAGGATCGCGATCGCCTCCCCGAACGCTCGGTGCACGGTCGGCCGGCCGCGGCGCTCGTCGTCGTCATCCATGGCCGGCAGATCGTCGTGGACGAGCGTGTACGCGTGCAGCATCTCGATCGCGGCGGCCGCGGGCAGCGCGCGGGCGCGATCGCCGCCGCACGCGTCGGCGGCGGCGAGCACGATCGCGGGGCGCAGCCGCTTGCCCGGCCCGGTCGCCGCGTACCACATCGCCTCGGCGAGCCGGCCGGGATCCTCGGCGGGCGGGCGCAGCCGGCGCTCGAGCTCGGCGTCGATCGTGCGGCGCGCCTCGTCGAGGAACGCCGCGAGCGCGGGGGGCGCGCTGGCCGGCGCGAGCGTCGCCGTCACCTAGGGCTCGCCGGGCTCGAACGGCACGGTCTCCACGCCCCCGGACGCGGACACCAGGATCTCGACGCGCTTCTCGGCGGTCTCCAGCAGCTGCTGGCCCTTGCGCGCGAGCTGTACGCCTTCCTCGTAGACCGCGAGCGACTGCTCGAGCGACAGCTCGCCCGACTCCAAGCGCTGCACGACCTCGCGCAGGCGTCCGAGGATCGCGTCGAAACCGAGTTCGTCTTGCGCCACCGGGACGACACCATAGCGGGTCGAAGTTGAAAAGTCATCCGGCCGACGACGCTTGACGGAATGCCCACTTGCAGGGAAGCTGAAATCGACATGGGGGAGCGACGACCAGCCACCGACGCGAGTGCAAGCGAAGCGAGCGCGAGCGCTCCTCGGGAGGAGCGAATCCCTTGACGGGGGAGCGACGACCAGCCACCGACGCGAGTGCGAGCGCTCCTCGGGAGGAGCGAATCCCTTGACGGGAGAGCGCTCCGAATTCCGGCCGGACGACACCGGCGAGCTCAAGGAGCGCTGGCGGGCCTACATCCAGGACCGCCGGCTCAACGTCACCGCCCAGCGCGAGGCGATCGTCGAGCAATTCCTGCGCACGCGCGATCACGTGTCGATCGACGAGCTGCTGAACAAGGTCCGCAAGCGCCATCCCAAGGTCGGCTACGCGACCGTCTACCGCACGCTCAAGCTGCTCGTCGACAGCGGGCTCGCGGTCGAGCGCCAGTTCGGCGACGGCCAGGCGCGCTACGAGGTCGTCGGCGATCACCACGACCACCTGATCTGCGTCAAGTGCGGCCTCATCCTCGAGTTCGAGGACGACGAGATCGAGCGGCTGCAGGACCGCATCGCGAGCCGCCTCGGCGGGTTCACCGTGCTGCGCCACCGCCACGAGCTCTACGGGCTGTGCCCGAAGGCCGCCGGCGAGGTCCACGGCGCGTGCCCGAACGAGCAGCGCCTCAAGAAATGACCGGCGCGATCACTTCCCCTTGAGGCGCGCGATCTCGGACTGCTCGGACAGCGGCAGGAAGTGGATGATGCATCGCGCGGGCTCGCTCGGCAGCTCGGCCATCGCCCACAGAAACGAGTTCTTCCAGTACTCGCGTGTCGACTTGGCCTCGAACGGCGCGCCGAAGCGGGTGCGCATCCAGCGGTCGGCCTCGTCCTCGATGCAGCCGCGCACCTTGAGCTGCAGCTCGATCAGCGGCGCGGCCTTCGTCGTGCCGCCAAAGTACGCGTCGACCTCGGCGACCTTCGTGCCGACCTTGATCGGCGGCAACGCGAAGCACCAGATCGCGCTGCGGCCGTCCTCGAGCGTGGTCGGCTCGCAGTTGCCGTCGTGGATCTGGCCGCGCGTCGTGTGGCCGAACACGTACGGGCCGACGCCGCTCGGCTCGGCAGGCTTGGAGTTGCACGCCGCGAGTGCCGCGATCACGATGGCCACCCTCATGCCGGCTTGCCCTCGACGCGCACGTCGACCGTCACGACATCCTCCATCTTGAACACGAAGAACTTCGGCGCCTGCAGGCCGAGCTTCTTGATGTCGAGCGGGAACGCCGCGCGCGCCTCGAGGCGGTCACGATCGAGCGTACCCTGGCCGGCGAGCTCGAGCACGACCTCCTTGCCGCGCCAGCGCAGCGTGCCGTGGGCCTTGGCCGTGAACTTGTCGCCGTCACGCTGTACATCGGACACGCGGTCGAGCGTGAACGTTGCGCTCGGGTGGGCGTCCATGTCGAAGTCCTTGCGGAGCTTCCGGTTCTTGAGCCAGTCGCCGGCGTCGAACGACGTCATGTCGACCGTGAACGTCGCCTTCGCCGACTCGATCGCATCCGGATCGGCGTCGACCGAGCCGGTGACCTTGTCCCAGGTCGTGGTCGTGTCGTGGACGCTCGATCGCGCCTTGACGGTCAACTTCCCGGTGGCGACTGCG
>JBLMXA010000418.1:0-6853 GCA_050257515.1 Acidobacteriota bacterium
GCCGCTGTTCGGCTGGCGCCACGCGCCCGAGGCCGAGGCGCGGGTCGGCGTGGTCATCTGCAACCCGTTCGGCTACGAGGCGATCTGCGCGCACCGCGCGCTGCGCCAGCGCGGGCGACGACACCGAGCCGCGCCGGCTCGACGCGTGGCTCGCGTCGGTGACCGACGCGTGCGCCTCGCGCGCCACCACGGCGCCGAGCGGCTCGTGCTCGCGGGCGTGCGGCTCGGCGCGAGGCGCGCGTGCTGCAGATGCGGCTACAGCTCGCGCCGCCGCCGAGCGCGCTCGTCGCACCGCCGGAGGACGTCCACGAGCTCGTCGGCTTCGCGCTGCCCGCCGCCGCCGGCGGCGCGCACGTCACGTGGCTGCCGTTCGACGGCGGCCACGAGCTCCCGCTCGTCGTGTGGCGCGGGTTACGGAAGTTTCTGCGCGCCGTGCCGTGACGATTTCGTGCGACCGGACGCCCGCTCGCGGCTCTACGTCCCGTGATCTGCAGGCTCTCGATCGCCGCCGCGCTCGTCGCCGCGTGCGGCAGCTCCGGCCCGAGCGTCAACGCGACATCGTTCAAGCAGCTCAAGCGCGATATCCACGAGGGCGATTCGTGGAACGCGACCGTGATCGCGATCGACAAGGTCCTCGGCCCGGCCAAGATCAAGGGCGAGCACCGGTGGACGTGGGCGGTCGCGACCGGCAGCGACTGCTTCGACCTCCAGGTCGTCAAGGACGGCGACGCGGTCGGCGGCTTCGGCGGCTCGCACGTCAGCAAGGTCGCGCCCGACCTCTACGCGAAGTGCGTCGAGCGGACGCGCTGATCGCGCGGATTGGCCGCCAAGCCGCCAAGGCGCCGAGACAGACGCCAAGACGATCTTTCGCGCGCGCAGCGCGCGCGGAAAGGTCTGGGCTTGGCGTCGGTCCTGGCGTGCATGGCGTCTTGGCGACGTTCTACGCGAAGTGCATCGCGCGGACGCGTTGATCGCGCGGAAGCTTGGCCGCCAACGCGCCGAGCCGCCAAGCCAGACGCCGAGGCGATCTTTCGCGCGCGCAGCGCGCGCGGAAAGGTCTGGGCTTGGCGTCTGTCTTGGCGTGCATGGCGTCTTGGCGGCAACTCTCGGAACGCTACCAGTGGAGCGCGGCGAGCTGGCGCGCGCGGAGGCCGGCGGGCGCGCGCGGATCGAACGCGAGCGGGTGGCCGAGCTGCTGCTCGAGCGCGAGCTTGGTCCACGCGCGCACGTACGCGAGCGGATCGGCGAGCCCGCGCGCGAGCTTCGCGCGCGCCGTCTTGCCGAGCGGCGAGCGCGCGTAGGCCATGGCCGCGATCAGCCGGAATGCGGGGCGCGCGCTCGCGAGCCATAGCTCGCCGGCGGCGGTATCGACGTCGCCGAGCGGCGGCAGGCGCACCTCCCAACCGTCGCGGAGCGCGTCGAGCGTCCAGCCGAGCGAGCGGTCGAGGTGGCAGAGGTTGCACGCGTTCGGCGCCACCTCGGCGAGCCGCGCGCGGTCGAGCGGCACCGCGATGCGGTGCGTGCGCACGAACCGATCGATGCCCATCACGAGCTCGGGCATGTGGCAGTCGAGGCAGCTCGCGTGCTCGTGGCCCTGCCCCGCGTGCGCGCGCGCGGCGTCGCGGTCGGCGAGCGCGTCGTGGCAGTGCGTGCACGCCGCGATCGACCGGCCCTCGTCTGCGCGCGCGTCGGCACGATGCGGCTCGTGGCAGTCGGTGCACTTGATGCCGCGACACGGCGAAGCGCCGAGATCGATCGCCTCGCTCGAGTTGCGCAACGCGGTGCCGTCGGCGAGCCGCGGCGACGGCCCGGAGTGGCACTGCGCGCACACCGCGTCGACGATGCTCGCGTCGCGCCGCTCGTCGGCGAATTTCGCCGGCAGCACGGGCGTGGCCTCGCGGCGCGCGGCACCGCGCGGCACGAAGTGCATCGACGCGCGATCGGGATCGTCGGCGTGCGCGCGGCCGCCGAGATGGCAGCTCTCGCACGAGATGCCCGTCGTCACCTGTTCCTGCACGGCGAGGCGATCGGACCCGGGCCGCGCCGCGAACAGCTGCTCGAGCCCGTGGCCCAGGCCGCGCGGGCCCGACGCGCGCGCGATCCGCTGCGCGAACGGGTACGTCGAGTGACACCACGGGCAGCGCTCGGCCCACGGCTCGCGAACCTCGGCGTAGACGTCGACGTTCGCCTCGTCGCCGAGCCACGGATCGAAGTACGGCTGCGGGTACCAGCCACCGTTTCGCGGCCACCAGCCGAACGGCAACCGGACCTCCTCGTCGCGGCCATCGGCGATCCCGACGTACTCCTGCAGCCCGCGGCGGCCGATCGTGCGCGTCACGCGATAACGCACGCGCGCCCGCCCGCGCGCGAGGATCATCACGTAGTCGCCACCCTCGCGCACGAACCGCGCCTCGCCGCCGGCGTACGCGACGCGCGCACCCGAGAAGTCGCCGATCACGGCGCCCGGATCGCTCGCGCGCGCGTTCATCACGCGATGCAGGCTCTGCGACCACGCCGCGTGCTGGTCGGGGTGGCAATCGCCGCACACCTTGGGGCCGACGTAGTCGGTCCTCGCGATGTTGGTCGCGCCGGTCGGAGCGGTCGGCGTGCTCGTAGCCGGACTCGGACTCGGGCTCGGGCTCGGAGGTGGCGTCGCGCGCGTGCACGCGCCGGCGATGGCAATCGCGACGAGCCAGGCCCTCACCCGCCCATCTTAGAACAACCTGCCCTGCGGACCTCCACCCGTCGGCACCTTGCTCGGCGCGACCAGGCCCATGTGCGCGAAACCCGCGGCCGTGGCCACTCGCCCTCGCGGAGTCCGCGCGATGAAGCCGACCTGCAACAGGAACGGCTCGACCACCTCCTCGAGCGTGCCGCGCTCCTCCGACAGCGACGCGGCGACCGCCTCGATGCCGACCGGCCCGCCGTCGAACCGCTCGCAGATCACGGACAGGTAGCCGCGATCGAGCGCGTCGAGGCCGGCGTGATCGACCGCGAGCCGGTCGAGCGAGCTCGCGGCGATCCGGCCGTCGATCTCGCCGTCGCCATCGACCGCGGCGAAGTCGCGCACGCGGCGCAGCAGCCGGTTCGCGATACGCGGCGTGCCCCGCGCGCGCCGCGCGATCTCGGCCGCGCCCTCTTCATCGATCCCGACTCCGATCAACAGCGCGCTGCGCTTCACGATCGCGCGCATGTCGGCGAGATCGTAGTAGCGGAGCTGCCAGTGAAAGCCGAATCGATCGAGCAGCGGCGACGACAACAGGCCCATCCGCGTGGTCGCGCCGAGCAGCGTGAACCGCGGCAGCGGCATCGTCACCGCCTTCGCGTGCGGGCCGTCGCCGATGAACAGGTCGAAGCGGAAGTCCTCCATCGCGGGATAGAGGTTCTCCTCGACGACCGGGTTCAGCCGGTGGATCTCGTCGATGAACAGCACGTCGTGCTCGCCGAGCGCGGTCAGCACGGCGGCGAGCTGGCCCTTGTGATCGATCGCCGGGCCCGAGCTGACGTGCAGCTTGGCGCCGAGCTCGTTCGCGATCACGTGCGCGAGCGTCGTCTTGCCGAGGCCGGGCGGCCCCGCGAACAGGAAGTGATCGAGCGCCCAGCCGTTCTCCTTGGCCGCGCGCACCGAGATCCGCAGGTTGTCGACGAGCTCCTTCTGACCGATGTACTCGTCGAACGTGCGCGGCCGGAGTGCCGCCTGCCACGCGCGCTCGCCGGCGCGCTCGGCCGGCGCGAGCTCGCGGTCGTCCGGCGCGTCGTCCTTGACGATCTCGATGTGCTTCTTCCTCGTCATCGGCTCGTCACCGGGGCATGCTCCGCAGCGCGTCGCGCAGCAGCTGCTCGATCGTCGCGTTCGGCGGCACCGGCAGATCGCCGACCGCCGCCTCGACCTCCTGCTGCCGCCAGCCCATGCCGACGAGCGCGAGCATCACCTCGTCGACCATCGGGTGGCGCCTGGCCTTCTTCGTCGCGCCGACCGGCAGCGCGACCGGCCTGAGCCCGCCGCTCGCGTCCCACGCCAGGAGCAGCTCCGCGCAGCGATCCTTGAGCTCGACGACGAGCAGCTCGGCGGTCTTCTTGCCGACGCCCTTGATCCTCGTCAGGCCGGCGACGTCTTCCCGCGCGATCAGCTGCGCGATGTCCTTCGGGCTCGAGCCGCCGAGGATCGCGATCGCCGTCGACGGCCCGACGTTCTTCACCTTGATGAGCTGGTCGAACAGCGCGCGCTCCTGGGCGTCGACGAAGCCGTAGAGCGCGAGCTTGTTCTCCATCGCGTGCGTGAACACGCGCAGCGTCACGCGCTCGCCCTCCGCCGGCAGCCCGGCGAACGTGTAGCTCGAGCACGTGACCTCGTAGCCGACGCCACCGCAATCGACGACCACGCGCGGCGGATCTCGATCGACGAGCACGCCTTCGAGCCGTGCGATCACGACACCTGCCTCAGCGCCACCGAGCAGTGACCGTGCGTGATCGCGACCGCGAGCGCATCGCTCGCGTCGCTTCTCGGCAGCGAGCGCAGCCCGATCAGCGCCTGCACCATGCGCGCGATCTGCTCCTTCGGCGCGCCGCCCGAGCCGGTCACCGTCTTCTTGACGATCGCCGGCGGGTACGACGCGACGCGCAGCCCGGCCAGCCCGATGACCGCGAGCGCCATGCCGCGCGCCTGCGCGAGCGCGAGCGCCGACCGCGCGTTCTGGTGGACGAACACATCCTCGACGGCGACGACCGCCGGCTTGAGCTCCTCGATCACCTCGCGCAGGCCGCGCGCGATCTCGCCGAGCCGCTCCTCCATCGGGTGCTGCTCGGGGGCGGTCAGCACCCCGCACTCGACGTAGCGCAGCCCCTGCGCGCCATCGCTATCGATGACGCCATAGCCGCATACCCGGCTGCCGGGGTCGAGCCCGAGGATCCGCACGCCTCACCGTACTCCAGAGGTCCGACAGCCCGCCAAAATCCGGTACGCTCGGCTGGAATGGCCAGCGATCCCGCGGATGAAGGGGTCCCGACGGTCGTGATGCCCCCGGAGGTCCCCAAGCCGTCTCCGCTGGCATTCGCCGCAGCCGGGCTCCCGCCGCCGACCCCGACGCTCTCGATCACGAGCGCGGCCGACGCCCTGCGCGACGAGGAGATCGCCAGGACCCGCAAGCTGATCGCGTTCGGCTGGCCGCTGTGCACGTTCGGCATCCTCACCGTGTTCTTCGTCCGCGCGCCGACCGCGATCTCGGCGGTGTTCGTCACCGGGCTCGTGATCGGCATGCTCGCCGGCGTCGTGATGTGGCGCGCGTTCGCCGATCCCGCGAAGTTCACCGAGGGCCGGCTCGTCGTGCTCGCGGTGATCGTCGTGATCAACGGCCACCTCGCGGTGCTGTTCTACGGCGCGTTCTCCGGGATCGTGCTGCTCGTGGTCGTCGGCATCCACTTCATCGCGCGCACCGAGCTCGATCGCGTCGCGCGCTGGATCTTCTGGGTCGCGGTGACGTCGTACGCCGTGATCTCGTCGCTGATCGTCACCGGCATCATCCGCGATCCCGGCGTGTTCGCCTCGGACCGCCCGCTCGATCAGGCGACGCTCGCGACCGGCGCGGTGTTCGTGCTCGGCACCTACCTGCTCGCGTACCACAGCGCGCGCGTGTTCCGCGCGACCTCGCTGACGTCGCTCGAGGAGCTGCAGCGCGCGACCCGGCTCGCGTCGCAGCGCGAGGCGCTGATGGACGAGCTGCGCGCCGATCTCGAGCGCGCGCTGCGCGTCGGCGGTCCCGGCCGCTACACCGGCGAGCAGCTCGGCCGCTACAAGCTCGGCATCGTGCTCGGCCGCGGCGCGATGGGCGAGGTCTACGACGCCGCCGATGCCGACACCGGCGCGCCGGCGGCGGTCAAGCTGCTGCGCCGCGAGCTGCTCTCCGATCCGACGCAGCTCGCGCGCTTCCTGCGCGAGCTCCGCGCGAGCTCCGCGCTCGCGTCGCCGCACGTCGTCCGCGTGCTCGAGGCATCGCAGGACGGCGATCCCGTGCCGTACTTCGCGATGGAGCGGCTATCGGGACGGACGCTCGCGGAGCTGTTGCGCGAGCAGCCGCGGCTCGCGGAGGCCCCGCTGCTCGAGCTCGTCCGCCATGCCGCCGCCGGCATCGACGCCGCGGCGGCCGCCGGCATCGTCCACCGCGACCTCAAGCCCCAGAACCTGTTTCGCTGCGACGACGGCACGTGGAAGATCCTCGACTTCGGCGTCGCGACGCTCGCGGCCGAGAACACCGGCACGCTCACGCAGGGCGACGTCGTCGGCACGCCGCACTACATGGCGCCCGAGCAGGCGCGCGGCCAGCGCGTCGACACCCGCGCCGATCTGTACGCGCTCGGCGCGATCGCGTATCGCTGCGCGACCGGCCGCCATCCGTTCAACGCGCCCGACACGCCGTCGCTGCTCTACCAGGTCGTCCACAAGATGCCGGTGCGGCCGAGCGCGCTCGCCGAGCTGCCGGCCGACGTCGATCGCTGGTGCGCGCTCGCGCTCGCGAAGGCGCCCGACGATCGGTTCGCGAGCGGGCGCGCGCTCGCCGACGCCGCGGCCGCCGCGTTCGCGGGCGCGCTCGACGCGCAGCTGCGCCGGCGGGCCGACGCGCTCGTGCGCAAGCAGCCGTGGGAGGCCGCGTGACGGCGCGCGTCCCCGCGGCGACGACCAGCGCCGCCAACGCGCTGCGCGCCGACGAGGTCGAGCGCACGCGCGCGTTCTTGCGCACCGGCTGGCCGGTCGCGCTCGGCGTCGCGGCCGCGGTGGTGATCGCGCCCGGCGATCCGCGGCTCGCGCGCGCGCTGCTCGTGCTGATCGCGGCGTGCATCGCCGGCGGCGCGTGGCTGT
>JBLMXA010000419.1:0-5300 GCA_050257515.1 Acidobacteriota bacterium
CTCGCTCCAGCGCGAACTCCTCGACACCAGCGAGTTCCACGGCATCGTCGGCAACAGCCCGCAGATGTGGGACCTCTACTCCCGCATCGAACGCGTCGCCCCGCATTACCGTCACCGTCACCGTCACCGTCACCGCCACCGTCAGTGTCACCGTCACCGTCACCGTCACCGCCACCGCCACCGCCACCGTCACCGCCACCGCCGCCGCGTCCTCCGCCGCCGGTGGCTCACGTCGAGCCCGCCCCCGTTCACCGGCCCGAGCACCATCCCGCCGCGCGGCCCGTCGCCACGACGCCCAAGCCCGACAGGAAGAAGCCCGCGTCGGGCTCGGCGTGGGATCCCGACTCGCTGTTCGCCCCCAAGTGATGTCCATGATCAAGCCGCTCGCCGTCCTCTCCGTCCTCGTCGCGCTGTCGGCGCACGCCGTCGCCGGCGCGGACAAGGACGAGGCGGCCAAGCACCTCGATCGCTCGGCCAAGCTGTTCGCGGACGGCGACTACCAGCAGGCGCTCGAGGAGCTGACCGCCGCGTACACGCTCGATCCGCAGCCCGGCCTGCTGTACTCGCTCGGCCAGGTCAACGTGAAGCTCGGCCAGTGCAACGAGGCGATCGGCTGGTATCGCAAGTTCCTCGACAGCAACCCCGGCCCCAAGCCCGCGCAGGCTGCGCGCGAGGCGATCGCCGCGTGCCAGAAGTTGCTGACCGCCAAGCCGGCCGAGCCGCCTCCGCCGCCGCCCGAGCCACCGCCGCCGCCACCACCGGCGCCTCCAGCCCCCGCGCCGCCGCTACCGCCACCGGCCGCCGCGGCGGTGCAGCCCGCGCCCGCGCCGCCGGCGAGCGAGCGCGTGTCCGACCATCCCGCCTGGTACGCCAACCCGATCGCCGACGCGCTGGTCGGCGGTGGCGTGGTCGCCGGGATCGCCGGCGCGCTGCTGTACCGCGCCGCGCTCGCCGACTATGACCGCGCAGACGCGGCCACCGACTACGCCGCGCATCACGCCGCGATCCAGGACGGGCGCAGCGCGCGCGACGAGGCGCTGATCGCGGGCGGGGCGGGCGTCGCGCTGGTCGCCGGCGGCATCCTCTATCACGTGCTCCACGCTCGCGGCGACGAGCCGCGGGTCTCGGTCGCGCCCGCGCGCGGCGGCGGAGCGGTGACGTGGAGCGCGCGCTGGTGATGCGAGCGCTCGTCCTCGTGCTCGCGCTCGCCGGCTGCCTGCCGAAGACGTACCACTGCAGCTCGAACAGCGACTGCGGCAACGCCGGCGCGTGCGAGCCGACCGGGTTCTGCGGCTACGCCGATCCGAGCTGCGCGAGCGGCGTGCGCTACGGCGACCTGTCGGGCGCGTACACGAGCCAGTGCGTGGGCGCCGAGACCGACGGCGGCCTGGCCGACGGCCGCCGCCCCGACGCGCCCGCGGGCGACGCGCCGCCCGCGTTCTGCGCCCCCGATCCGACGCTCGTCGGCTGCTGGGAGCTCGAGGGCAACGTGCAGGACGCGTCCGGCAACGCCAACGACGGTACGCCGACGAACGTGACGTACGCGGCGGGCAGGACCGGCATGGCCGCCGTGCTCGACGCGACCAGCCACATCGCGATCGCCGACAGCGTGTCGCTCACGCCGACCGAGCTCACGATCGAGGGCTGGATCTACCCCACGTCGCTGCCGACCGGCAGCGCGCGCATGGGCATCTTCGACAACGACGGCCAGTACGGCTTGTTCATCTACGCGACGGTGCTGCAGTGCACGGTCAGCACGACCGTCACCGCGACCTACACGCCGCCGCTCGCGACGTGGACGCACGTCGCGTGTACCTACGACGGCGCGACCGGCCACCTCTACGTCAACGGCGTCGAGGTCGCGAACGCCGGCGGCGGCAGCCCGCTCGGCGCGGGCAACACGAACGGCGCGGCGCTCGGCGGCAACAGCCCGTCGGCCGACACGCTGGTCGGCCGCATCGACGAGGTCCGCGTGTTCAACGTGCCGCGCACGACCGCCCAGATCTGTCGCGCGGCCGGCCTCACCACCTGCCCTTGACGGGCCGAGCGCCGTGCGGCAACGTCCGCCCGTGACCGAGGACACTGCCCGCAAGAAGCACCGCCACGATCTCGGGCAGGAAGACCACGGCCCCAAGCTCGCGGTCGGCACGACGAAGGCGATCCAGACCCTGCTCGGGCTGTGGATCGTGCTCACCGTCGGCCTCGTGGTGTATGCCCTCGTCGACGCCTCGCGCGGCGTCGGAAATGTCCCGAGCGAGACGAGCAGGTAAGCTCCTGGCCAATCAGGCAGGGATCGGTCAGAGTCCTACGACCCGGGGCGTGGGGCGCCGGGAATCGCCATGATTCCGGACGAGATCATCAGCGAGATCCGAAGTCGCGCGGACATCGTCGCGGTCATCGGCCAGCACGTCCAGCTCAAGAAGGCCGGCCGCAACTGGAAGGGCCTGTGCCCGTTCCACGGCGAGAAGACGCCGTCGTTCAACGTGTCGCCCGACAAGGGCTTCTATCACTGCTTCGGCTGCCAGAAGCACGGCGACGTGTTCACGTTCGTGATGGAGCTCGAGGGCAAGAGCTTCATCGAGGCGGCCGAGCAGCTCGGCGCCCGTTTCGGCATCGCGATCCCGCGCGTCGAGGAGTCGCCGGAGCTCAGGCGCGCGCGCGGCGAGCGGCTCGCGATGCTCGACATCAACAAGCTCGCAACGCAGTTCTTCCGCGAGGTGCTCGCCGATGCCCAGCGCGGCGAGGCCGGCCGCGCGTACCTCGCCAAGCGCGGCGTCGGCGACGCGATCACCGACAAGTTCCAGCTCGGCTACGCGCCCGCCGACTGGCACGCGCTCGCCGACTTCCTCAAGGCCAGGCGCGCCGACCTCGAGCTCGCCGCCAAGCTCGGGCTCGTCGCCAAGCAGCCGCGCGCCGGCGGCTACTACGATCGCTACCGCGACCGCCTGGTGTGCCCGGTGGTCGTCCCCGGCGGCGAGGTCGCCGGGTTCTCGGCTCGCGTGATCGGCTCGCCACCGCCGGGCCCCGACGGCAGCGAGCCGCCGAAGTACATCAACAGCCCCGAGAGCGCGGTCTACAAGAAGAGCAAGCTGCTGTTCGGGCTCGCCCAGGCGCGAGAAGGCATGCAGCAAAATGGCCGCGCGGTGCTGGTCGAGGGAAACTTCGACGTCATCACGCTCCACCAGGCCGGCTTCACCGATGTCGTCGCGCCGCTCGGCACCGCGCTCACCCTCGAGCAGGTCCAGACGCTCAAGCGTCTCGCCGAGCGGATCGTGCTCGTCTACGACGGCGATCGCGCCGGCTACAAGGCGACGATGCACGCGCTGCAGACGTGCGTCGAGGCCGAGCTCGAGGTCGCGGTCGCCGCGCGGCCCGGCAACGCCGGCTCGGGCGGCGGCGGCATGCTCGCCGGCGGCGTCGATCCCGACAGCCTGGTCGCGAGCGGCGGGGCCGCGCAGCTGAGAGAGGCGATCGACAAGGCGCAGGGCGGGATCGAGTTCTTCTGCTTCGAGGTGTGGGCCACGGCGCGCGCCAACGCCGACGCGCGCGTGCGCGCGCTCGAGGACGCCGGCCGGCTGTTCGCGAAGATCGGCAACCCGATCAAGCGCGACTACGTGCTGCACTCGCTGGCCACCGCGCTCGATGTCAGCCTCGACGTCGTCCACAAGGCGGTCGGGCGTCAGGCGTCCGGCGCCCGGCGTCCGGAACAGGCCGGACACGCGCCTCGGCCGGAAGCCGGGAGCCGCACGCCGGAGGCCGCCCCACCGCCTCTCGACGAGGTCGAGCTGCTCGCGCTGGTCGCCGACCACCCTTCGCTGATCGCAAGCCCCGAGGCAGACAAGGCTTTTTGGCTCTTGACGGACGGACGCCTTCGCGACATCTATACCGCGGCCCGGGCGGGGCAATCCGTCCTCGAGCTTGTCCACGTGCAACTCCCCCCGCCGACCGTGAAACAGGTGCTTTCGGGCAAGTATTCCGGCGCGAAAGATCCAGCCGCGCTGCTCGCGTCGATGACGCGCGATTTCGAGCTGCGCAAGCAGCTCCGCGAGCACTCGGAGCTGCGCAAGAAGCTCGTCGAGCTACAACGGCGAGGCGATCGCGACGCTGCCCGGCAGCTCGCGCGCATCGCCGTGGCTGAGGCAAAAGGTGACCGCGAGCTGGCCAGCCAGCTCGTGAGCGAGTTCTCGTCCAACCGAAAGCAGGCAGATTGAAGATGGCGCGTACCCAGGCAAAGACGAAGCAGCACAAGGACGCCCGGCCGGCCAAGACGGTGGCCAAGGACAAGGGCAAGGGCGGCGCGCAGGCCAAGAAGGCCGACAAGGCGGAGGACAAGAAGGACGACAAGGCGAAGGCCAAGGCCGCCGCCGCCGCCAAGACCGCGCCGGCGGTCGCTGCCAAGCCCGCCGCCGCCCCCGCGAAGCCGGCGAAGCTGACCAAGCCCGGCAAGCCGATCAAGCCGCCGCGCGACGAGGACGACGACGGCTTCGCCGGCGACGGTGACGACGAGGACGACGACTTCCTCCCGGCGCCCCCGAAGGCGGCGAAGAAGGGCGCGAAGGCCGGCCCCGGCAAGGCGCCCGAGATCGATCTCGGCGACGACGACGAGGCGATCCCCGTGGTCGGCGATGACGAGATCGCCGAGGACGACGAGGAGCTCGGCGACCGCCAGCCGCGGCGCAGCTCGGCGAGCGAGGCCGACGCGGCGGCGATGGAGGCCGAGCAGCGCGGCGGCAAGCGCCGCGGCGGCGCGAACAACGCGAACAACGCCGCGACCAGCGCGAAGGACAAGCTGATCGAGCTCGGCAAGCAGAAGGGCTTCGTCACGTACGACGAGGTCAACGACGCGATGCCCGAGGACGTCGTGTCGACCGATCAGATCGACTCGTGGCTGTCCGCGCTCGGCGATCACGGCATCGAGGTCGTCGATGGCGCCGGCGGCCGGCGCCCCGACATCGTCGATCAGCCCAAGGGCCTCGACATCGAGAAGGAGAAGGAAGAGGGCGAGGTCGACGAGGACGAGGAGTACGCGTACTCGCGCACGAGCGATCCCGTCCGCATGTACCTGCGCAAGATGGGCTCGGTGTCGCTGCTCACGCGTGAAGGTGAGGTCGAGATCGCGAAGCGGATCGAGGACGGCGAGCGCAAGATGCTGCAGGCCGTGCTCAACAGCTCGGTCGCGGTCGAGGAGCTGATCGCGATCGGCGATCGCCTGCGCCACGGCAAGATCCGCGTCAAGGACGTCGTCAAGGACATCGACGAGGACGAGGCCGAGTTCAACGAGCAGTTCTACGTCGACCGCG
>JBLMXA010000420.1:0-3751 GCA_050257515.1 Acidobacteriota bacterium
CCGAGATCGATCTCGGTGACGCCCTCGCCGATCGCGTCGCGCACGACGAGCCCGAGCATGACCAGCCCGACACTGTGCGGCGCGAACGCCGGATCGAAGCCGGCCTGGTAGTAATGAAACACGTCGCGGTAGCGAAAGCCGTACAGCGCCGCGGCCGGGCGTCCGTCGAGGCGCAGCACGTAGAGCCGCAGCCAGCCGCGCGCGAGCGCGAGCCGGGTGACCTCGTCGTGGAACGCGACGAGCAGCGGGCTCGCGAACGCCTCGTCGCGACCGCGGCCGTCCCATCGCCGCGCGTGCAGCTCGATCAGCGTCGCCAGCGCCGGGCCGCGCTCGGCCTCCGTGCGCACGCGCAGAAGCTCGATCGAGAACGCGCGCTCGAGGCCGCGCAGCCGGCGGCGGAACGCGTAGCGGTGCGAGCTGCCGAGTCCCTGCAGGTAGTCGTCGAAGCTGCGGCCGCCGACCGCGATGAACGGCGAGCGCTCGTCGGGGCGCTCGACGACGTCCCAGCCGCGGCCGGCGAGCTGCGTCGCGAGCGCGGCCACGCTGCAGGCGTCGGTGCGCAGGCGGCCGAGCGACAGCACGTGCGTCTCCCCGGCGAGCGCGTCGACGAGCGCGGGGATCGCTTCCGCCTCGCGGCCGCGCCGCACGATCACGTCGAGGTAGTCCGAGCCGACCTCGCCGGCGCCGAGCAGCTCGAGGCACGCGAACGCGGGGTGGCGATCGAGCCGCGCGGGGCGGAGCGCGAGCGGCGCGATCGCGATCAGCTCGCCGCGCGAGCGGACCGCGCACACGCGCAGCCGGCGGCCGGCGCCGAGGTGCCGCCACCACGTCGCCAGCCACTCCCACGTCGAGAACAGGCCGTCCGCGTCGCTCGCGGCGACGAGCTCGTTCCACGCGGGCGCGAGGCGCTCGAGCGCGCTGGTGTCGGCGATCCGGTCGACCGTCATCACGTGCGCGCTCCGATCACGTCGAGCACCTGGTTCGCGACGAACTCGACGTGGCCGGCGTCGAGGTCCTGGTGCAGCGGCAGCTCGAGCACGTGTCGCCGCAGGAACATCGCGTCGAAGCCGTGGGCCGCGGGATCGCCGTCGTTCCAGAACTCGACGGCCGCGACGCCCCGCGCGCGCAGCGCCGCGGCGGCCGCGCGCTTGTCCTGCACGAGGATCGGGAAGAACAGCGGGACCGCGCCCTGCGGCAGCGCCTCGACGAGCAGGCTCGCGCGGCCCGCGAGGCGATCGCGCAGCGCGAGGAAGCTCCCGCGCCGGCGCCGGCGGATCTCGGCGTAATCGAACCGGCCGAGCAGGTAGCTCGTCAGCCGCGACATGCGCAGATCCACCGCGCCGACATCGAACCCGGTCTCGCCGGTCGGATCGCGGTGCACGCCGGCATCGGTGAGCATCCCGCCGACGCGCGCCTTGAGCGTCGCCGCGCGGCCGCCGACGCCGGGGTGGCGGACGCGCAGGCCGTCGACGAGCAGCTCGGCGACGCGACCGCCCAGCGAGAATGCCCCGCAAGCCCTCTCGCCGCGAGGAACGGCCGCGTCACCGAGCCCGGAACCGACGAGCACTGCACCGTTCGGCACGGGCAGCGTCTTGTACAGGCAGAACACCGACGCGTCGCCGACCGAGCCGAGCGGCGTGCCATCCTCCGCGTCGCTCAGCAGCGCGAGCGCGCAATCCTCGACGAACAGCGCGCCGTACTCGCGCGCGAGCGCGGCGATCTCGCGCACCGGCTGCGCGAGCCCGAGGTAGTGGATCGCGACGATCGCCGTCGCTCCGGCGCGCAGCTGCTGGCGCAGCTCGTCGAGATCGGGGCGCAGCCGGCGGTCGATGCGATAGAACACGACCTCCGCGCCGGCCGCGCGGATCGCGCGCACCTCGTTGCCGTGGTGATAATCGGGGACGAGCACGCGCCCGGCGGGGCGCGAGCGGAACAGCTGGTACAGCGCGTTGCGCGCCCGATAGTAGTGCTGCTGGCGCGGCGCGCTCAGCGGAAACGGCAGCGCGGTCGTCCGCGTCGCCACGAGGGCCGCAGGGCTCAATCCGGGAAGGCTGGAGGCGTACATGGCTAGGGGTGAGCGGCAGCGCGAGCGCGGTGCTCGCGGATCGCGGGCACGACGTTGAACTTGAGCGCGTGCAGCAGGCGCGCGCGCGGGGTCGGCGGGAAGCCGAACAGCCAGGCGTGGCGGCGCGGCTCCGCGCCCCAGCTCAGCTTCCATGCCTCGTCGTCGCCGAGGAAGTCGATGGCGGCGAGGCCCTGCTGCCGGATCGCGGCGATGATCCGATCGAACATCACCATGCCCGGCGAGCAGTGGCCGAGCGCGGGGTCGTAGCCCTGCTTGAGCACGAACAGGGTGTCGCCGTAGCGCAGGCTGTAGGCGAACGAGATCCGCCGGCCCTCGAGCGTCAAGAACCGCAGATCGAGCCAGCCGCGCGCGGCCATGGCATCGGCGAGCCGCGTGTAGAACCGCTCCGCGGCGGGATCCGACGTGATCGCCGTGCCGTTCGCGCTCTTCCACGCCGCGGCCTCGAGCCGCAGCGCGTCGGGCAGCGCGGCCGCGACGCCGGGGCCGCCGGTGATCGTCTCGATCGCGACCTCGCCGAGCGCGGCGAGCCGCCGTGACCGGTTGCGCAGGTTCTGCCGCATCTTCGTCGACACCGCGAGCTCGCCGGTGACGTGGAGGACCGGCGACGGCCGCGCCATCCACAGCCCGGTGCGCACGTGGTGCTCGGCGCCGAGGCGCGAGATCGCGTCGATCGTCGGCGAGCCCTCGACGAGCTGCGGCAGCACGAGCACGTCCCACGCCGCGCGCGTGCGCGCGAGGTGCGCGACGAGCGCGCCGTACGCGGCCGGCTCGCTGCACAGCAGGTCGTTGCGCGGCGTGTGCACGTTGCCGATCAGCTCGAGCTGCGTGACCGGCAGGCCGAACATCTGCGTCGCGGTACGCATCAGCGGCGCGATCCCGATGCACTCGCCGCCGCGCCGTGCGACGAGCACGTTCAGCTCGTGGCCGGCGCCGAACGCGTGCCACCACGTGCTCGCCCACGCGTGGCTGACGAACGGGTGCTCGTGCCCGGCGCGCGCGTGGAGCGCGTCCCACTCGCCGCCGAGCCCGTGCAGCCCGGCCGCATCGCTCACGGTCTCGATCTCGACGCGAGGGCTGCGCGCTCGGACCGGGCGCTCGCGCGCGAGCAGCTCGTCGTACAGCGCCTCGGTGTCACGCGCCATGCGCTCGAGCGAGAAGCTCGCCTGCACGGTGCGCCGCGCCGCCTCGCCGAGCCGCGTCGCCTTCGCCGGGTCGCCGAGCAGATGGAGCGTGCGCTTCGCGAGCGCATCGACGTCGCCGGGGGGCACGAGCAGGCCCGACACGCCGTCCTGGACGACGCGATCGTGATCGCCGACGCGCGTCGCGATCACCGGCGCGGCCGCGGCCATCGCTTCGAGCAGCGAGTTGGACAGCGCCTCCGACAGCGACGGCACGACCGCGATGTCGACCTGCGCGAGGATCTCCGGAACGTCGAGCCGGAAGCCGGTGAGCTGCACGCGGCCGGCGAGCCCGAGCTCGGCGGCACGCGCCTCGAGCACGCCGCGCTGGCCGCTCGCGATCGCCTGGCCGTCGCGCACGAGCGCGCCGTCGCCGACGACGAGGAACCGCACGTCGCGGCGCGAGGTCGAGATGCGCGCCGCGGCCTCGAGGAAGTGATCGATGCCCTTCTTCGGCGTGATCCGCGAGATCACCGCGACGATCGGC
>JBLMXA010000421.1:0-8655 GCA_050257515.1 Acidobacteriota bacterium
GTCGATGGAGGGTCCCGACGCGTGACTAGTCGACGGCGACCCTGCGCATGCGCAGGGTCGCGGGCTCCTCGAGCTCCGCGACGACACAGCCGGCCGCAGGTCCCACCAGCGCCGCCCGAACCTGCTCGGCACTCGGCCGATCCTCGGGTCGCTTCGCGAGCATCCGCTCGACGAGCGCCACGAGCTCGGGAGGAGCGTCCGGGCACCGCGGCGCGAGCTCGGGCAGCGGCTTCTGGAGGTGCTGGACCAGGATCTCCACGGAGCTCTTGCCGCGGAACGGCGGACGCCCGGCGAGCGCGTGATACGCGACGACGCCGAGGCCGTAGACGTCGCACAGCGCCGTCGTCGCGCCGCCGCGCGCCTGCTCGGGAGCCATGTAGGTCGGTGTGCCGATCGCCTCGTCGTGATGCGTGTAGCGCGCGCCGGCGTCCTGGAGCGCGATGCCCCAGTCGATCACGCGCAACGGGAACCGCGCGTCGGTCGGCGTCATCAGGATGTTCTCCGGCTTGAGATCGCGATGCACGACGCCGCGCGCGTGCGCGGCCGCGAGCACCGAGGCGATGCCGCCGATCAGCTCGCCGACCTCGGCCGCGGGCAGCGCGCCGTCGACGAGCCGCCGCGACAGTGACTTGCCGTCGACGAGCTCCATCGCGATCCACGGCCGGCCGTCGGCGAGCAGCCCACACTCGAACAGCTGCGGGATGCCGGGATGCGAGACGGTCGCGAGGATCGACGCCTCGCGCATCATGCGATCGACCGCGCGATCCTGTGTCAGCTGGTCCTCGCGCAGCACCTTGAGCGCGGCGACACGCTCGTCGAGGGCGTGCCGCGCCCGGAACACCGAGCCCATGCCGCCGGTGCCGAGCGCGCGCTCGAGGCGATACGCGCTCACCATCGCGCCCGTCCGGAGCGTGGCAGCGTGGTGAACCGCACCGACCATGGTCGCGCTACGTGGGAGCACGCTGCGTGCCAGGTAGGCGCGGTGCGACCGTGCGCGTGCGCGGTCGCTACATCCCGACGCCGCGGTTTTGCCCTAGCTCGATGACTTGGCTGCGAATTTCTGGGCAAGCTTTGTGCAACCTCGCCGGGCATGACGCTCGAACCGCCGGTTGTGCTCGGCCCCGACACGGTGGTCGGGTCGTACCGGCTCGTCAAGGAGATCGGTCGAGGCGGGATGGCGACGGTGTACGAAGCCCGGCATGCGGTGCTGCCTCGGCGCGCCGCGATCAAGGTCATGCATCCCGAGCTGCGTCGCCACCCCGGCATGGCGACGCGCGTCGTCCAGGAGGCGGCGATTCTCGAGGACATCCGGCATCCCGGCATCGTGCGCGTGTACGACTGCGCGCTGCTGCCCGATCACCGGCCGTGGATCGCGATGGAGATCGTCGACGGTGAGACGCTCGCGCTCAGGCTCGCGCACACGAGCCCGCTCGCCGCACTCGAGGTCGCCACGATGGTCGCCGAGCTCGCCGACGTGCTCGCGTCGGTGCACGCGCGCGGCGTCGTGCATCGCGATCTCAAGCCCGACAACATCCTGCTCGTCCCCGGCGATCGCGACTTCCCGCTGCGCATCATCGACTGGGGCGTCGCGCGGCTCGGCCCGATCGGCCACATCACGCTCGACGGGCTGACGCCCGGCACGCCGATCTACATGTCGCCGGAGCAGGCGACCGGCCGCCACATCGGCGCGCCGTGCGACATCTACTCGCTCGGCGTGATCGCGTACGAGGCGCTGTCGGGCCGGCCACCGTTCGACGGCCGCACGCTCGCCGAGGTCGTGTGCATGCACCTGACGAGCGATCCGGCGCCGCTGTCGACGCCGTCGCGCGAGCTCGCCGATCTGGTCTACCGCATGCTCGACAAGGATCCGTCGCTGCGGCCGGGCGCGATCGAGGTGCGCCAGCAGGCGCGCGCGATCACGAACGAGCTCGTGAACGCCTACGAGAGCTACGAGGTCAGCGGGCTGCCGCGGCCGCGCGCCGCGCGCACCGTGCGCTCGCGCCATCACGCGGCGAGGCTCGCGGCGAGCGAGGATGCGTGCATGATCGATCCGGAGGCGCTGGAGCTCGGCATCACCGAGCTCGTGCCGACGTTCCGTCGGCCGCGATGGACGCCCGAGATGGCGCTCTCGCAGATCTCGCCTGCGGCGAACGACCACGGCACCGAGCGCACCGCGACCAAGCGGCGCTGAGAGGTGCCAGCGAAGACCACCACTCGAGGAGAATGATCATGGCCAGAAACGATGTGCAGACGCTCGAGGACCGTTTCGATTCGCTGAAGGAGAGCGTCGTGGCACGCCTCGGAGACGTCAAGGACTCGGTCGTCTCGGGAACCCGCGCGAGCGTGTCGAGAACCGGCTCGCTGATCAAGGAGCACCCGATCGCCGCGATCGCGATCGCGTTCGGCATCGGCTATGTCGCGATGCGGATGATGAGGCGGTGATGGAAGGAGCCGGCGAGCAGCAGCCGCCGCTCTCGGACCGGATCGAGGAGCTGCGCCATCGCCTCGCGTACGCACTCGAGCGACTCGATCTGCGCTCGCAGGTCGACGACCACCCGTGGCAGATCGTCGGCGCCGCGGCGCTGCTCGGTGCGTGGCTCGGTTTCGCGCCGCCGCGCGTGAAGCTGCGCGAGGGCAAGACGCTGCGCGTGCGGATCGCCGACGGCGTGTTGTCGGCGATCGGCGCGATCGCCGTGCGCCTCGTGCGCGAGGCCGCGCTGCGCCAGGTCGGCGAGGTCGCGAAGCAGTGGTGGGACGAGGCCTCGCGTGGCGCACCGCCGCGCGAGACCGACGTGCAGGACGAGCCACCGTTCTAGAAATCCGTACCGACCGCGAACCCGAGGCTCGTCGCGATCACCGGCGTCGACAACGTCTGCATCGCCGGACCGTGCAACGCGAACACGTCGACACCCTCGTCGACGAACAACGCGGCGAGCGCCTTGGGGCCCGTGCTCGTGAAGAACAGCGGCGCGAACAGAAACCCGAGCACGCGGACGCGGCCGACGAGCGCGACGCCCGTGCCGGTGCCGAAGCCGAAGCCCGAGTAGCCGTTCAGCGCGCCTGCGGCGGTGGCGTAGCGCGGGCCGGCGCGCACGTACGCCTGGAAGCCGTCAGCGATCGGCTCGCTGTAGCGCGCGTCGAGCCCGAAATCGTCGAGGTCGGCGCGGCCCATGGCCGGCGCGCCGCCGAACAGCTCGAGCGTGCTGCCCTGGCGGTCGAACGTCAGGTCGGCCTCGACCCATGGCTCGAGCGACAACGCACCGAGGCGATAGCCGAGCCCCGCGCGCGTGTGCAGCGACGCCTCGAGCGGCGCGGCGTCCCGGCCCCGCGCGGTCGAGAACCCGACCGACTCGGTGTAGTAGTAGCCATCCGCGCGCGCCTGCGCGGCGCCCAGCAGACATGAGGCGGCGAGCAGCGGACGCAGCACGCAGGTAGAGGGAGCAACGCCCGTGCCGGCGGTACCTTAGGCCCCAGCAGAAACCTGCGACCTTTTCGCGCGTCGCCCCCACTAAGAATACATGCGCGTGTACTCCGGAGGGCTCGCGATCGTTCTATCCGCCTGTGCGGCCAGCAACCCGGGAGGCACGACGACGCCCCCGCTGGGAGGCGCGAACACGGTCAGCGGCACGGTCGTCGATCTGCAGACGAACCAGGCGCTCGCCGTGCAGCCGATGGTGTCGGTCACCGGCGCGCGCGGCGCGACGGTGACGGTGATGGGCGCGGACTTCACGATCGACAACGTCCCCGACAACACGTCGTTCCAGATCCTCGCGAGCGCGGGGGCGAGCTACGTGCCGACGTACAGCCCGGCGGTCCTGCTGACCACCGGCGCGCTCGACGGCGTCGTCGCGTACGACGTGTCGACGACGTTCCTGTCGCAGCTCGAGACCGGGTTCTCGATCACGCCGACCGCGTCGGACGGCATCCTGCTGCTCCACCTCGTCGACAGCACCGGCAAGCCCGTGAGCGGCGTCGCCGGCTCGAACCTCGTGCTCTCCGGCGTGACCGGCGCGAGCGGCCCGCACTTCCTCGACGCGAACCTCGCGGCCTCGACCGCGACGTCATCGAGCTCGTCGGGGTGGGCGGTCTTCTTCGACGTGCCCGCCGGAACGGTCTCGCTCGCGCAGGCGGCGAACGCGACCGCGACGGTCGCGATGGCGGAATCGCCGATCGCCGGGCAGACCGTGACGATCGCGGACGTCACGGTGACCGCCGGTGCGCCGCCGCCGGCGCCGAAGAACGTGTCGTTCTCGGCGCAGGTCGTGCCGATCTTCTCGAAGCGCGGCTGCACCGCCTGCCACTCGGGCAACAAGATCGGCGCGAACCTCGGCGACCTCGCGCTCGACGGCGGCGCGAACCACATCTACGGCCAGCTGACCAACCCGGCGCATCCGATGATCATCCAGGTCGCGACGCCGGCGAAGAGCCTCGTGCTGACGATGCCGTCGTACGAGAATCCGCCCGATGCGCACCCGAACGTCACGTTCCAGGGTCCGCAGGATCCCGACTACCAGACGATCCTCGTCTGGATCACCGAAGGCGCGAAGAACAACTGATTTCGCGCAGCGCTTGCGCCGCTAGCCCGCTTCGAGCTCGTCTTCTTCGTCGTCGGCCAGCACGAGCTCGTCGAGCACCGCCTTGACCTCGGCGACGCGCGGCGACGAAGGTTCGTGCGACTCCTCTCCGAAGCCGAGCTCTTCGAGCGATTCGCGGAGCGCCTCGGCGATCTCCTGCGCGCTCGCGCCGGTCTCGAGGATGCGCTCGACGACCAGGGGGTCGACGTCGCCGAGCGTGCGATTCACGTCCGCTGCGGTGGCCGGGTTCGTTGCCCTCATGCCGGCCTGCTCTTGCACGCGGCGCGCCAGATCCTCGATCCTCGCAGAACCCATGGTGACCCCGACCTCGATCCTGAGCGCGCTCGCTCGCAACAACGCCTGGTCGAATCACCGGCTGCTCGGCGCGTGCGCGCGGCTGTCGCACGGTGACCTCCACGCCACGCGAACGAGCTTCTTCCCGACGATCCTGAAGACGCTCAATCACATCGTCACCGTCGACTGGTACTACGTCGACGCGCTCGCGCGCGAGGGCCGCGGCCTGACCGTGTTCGACGACGAGGCGCCGTTCTCGGAGCTCGCACCGCTGCGCGAGGCCCAGCGCGCGTGCGATCGCAAGCTGATCGCGCTGGTCGCGAGCCTCGAGCTCGACGCCGACGTGGAGCTGCCGCGCCGCGATCACGTGCAGGTCGAGCGCGCGGCGGACGTGCTGCTGCACCTGTTCCAGCACCAGATCCACCACCGCGGCCAGGTCCACGCGATGCTGTCGGGCACGAAGGTCGCGCCGCCGCAGCTCGACGAGTTCTTCTTGCGCGAGGAGCTGCCGCTGCGCGCGGCCGAGCTCGACGAGCTCGGGCTGGCCAGGGAGTGAGCTCTACTTCAGGCCCCCGCCGAGCACGCGATACAGCGCGATCCGGTTCGCGAGCGCCGACAGCTGCGTCGCGACCAGCGAGTTCTTCGCCGCGTACAGCGCGCGCTCGGAGACCAGCGTCGTCAGGAACGTGTCGATCCCCGCCTTGTAGCGGGCCTGCGCGAGGTCGAGGCCCTTGTCGGCGGCGTCGACGAGCGCGACCTGCGCGGCGAGCTGCTCGTCGATCGTCGCACGGGTCGCGAGCGCGTCGGCGACCTCGCGGAACGCGGTCTGGATCGCGAGCTCGTACGCGGCGACCATCGCCTGCTTCTGGGTCTCGCTGTAGGCGAGGTTCGCGCGGTTCGCGCCGCCGCGGAACAGCGGGATCGCGAGGCTCGGCGCGAACGTCCACACCGCGGTCGGCCCGGTGAACAGCGTGGCGAGCGCGAGCGACACCAGGCCGCCGCTCGCGGTCAGCGCGAGCTTCGGAAAGAACTGCGCGCGCGCCGCCCCGATGTTCGCGTTCGCCGCGATCAGCTCGTGCTCGGCCGCGAGCACGTCGGGCCGCTCGAGCAGCACGGTCGACGACAGGCCGACCGGCACGTCGGCGAACCAGTCGAGCTTGTCGGGCAGCGCCTGGGGCAGCAGCGAGTCGTCGAGCGGACCGCCGGCGAGTAACTCGAGCGCGTTGCGATCCTGCACGATCGCCGCGGTGAGCAGCGCGACGTCGGCGCGCGCCTGCTGGTACACGGTCGCGGCCTGCCAGTAGTCGCCGCGGTTGGACGTGCCGCCGCCGACGAGCGCCGCGGTCAGCTCCATCGCCTTCTGCGACGTCGCCATCGTGTCCTTCGCGATCACGAGCCGGCTGCGATCGGCGGCGAGCGTGACGTACGCGGTCGCCGCCTCCGCGACGAGGCTGATGCGCGCGGCGCGCGCGGTCTCGACGGCGGCGAGGTACGCCTGCAGCTTCGCGTCGGACAGGCTCTTCAGCCGCCCGAACAGATCGATCTCCCACGCCGACAGCCCGACGCCGGCCGCGTAGTACGTGACGTCGAACGTCGGCTGCGACGGAAACCCGATGAACTGTCGCGCCTTGGTCCCGCCGAGCGTCGCGTCGATCGCGGGAAGCTGCGCGGCGCGCTGGATGCGGTAGAGCTGGCGCGCCGACTCGATGTCGAGCACGGTGCGGCGCAGCGAGCGGTTACCGGTGACGACGCGGTCGAGGAGCTGGAGCAGGCGCGGCTCCTTGACGAACACGGCGAGCGGCACGTCGACGGCCTTCGCGGCGCCCTGCCCGCCCGGTAGCTGCGCCGGCACCGGGGCCGCCGGCCGCTCGTACTTCGGCGCCATCGACCAGCAGCCGCACAGCATGCACGCGACCACCGCGCGCTTCACGACGACGGCACCTGCACGCGCTTGCCGCGCACGATCCGGCGCACGATCACGAAGAACACCGGCACCAGGAAGATCGCGAGGATCGTGCCGGTGACCGTGCCGCCGACGATCCCCGAGCCGATCGAGACGCGCGCGTTGGCGCCCGCGCCGGTCGAGATCGCGAGCGGCAGCACGCCGGCGACGAACGCGAGCGAGGTCATGATGATCGGGCGCAGCCGCAGCCGCGCGCCGGTGATCGCGGCATCGATCGCGGTCGCGCCGCGCTCGTACGCGGCCTCGGCGAACTCGACGATCAGGATCGCGTTCTTCGACGACAGCCCCATCGTCGTCAGCAGCGCGACCTTGAAGTAGACGTCGTTGTCGAGCCCGCGCAGGCTCGCGACGAGCACGGCACCGACGATGCCGAGCGGGATCACGAGCAGCACCGAGAACGGGATCGACCAGCTCTCGTACAGGGCGGCGAGGCAGAGGAAGATCACGAGGATCGAGATCGCGTACAGCGTGAGGGTCTGGCCGCTCGCGAGCCGCTCCTCGTACGACAGCCCGCTCCACGCGTGCGTCGTGCCCTGCGGCAGCTGCTCGGCGAGCGTCTCCATCTCGTCCATCGCGGTGCCCGAGCTGACGCCGGGCGCGGCCTGGCCCTGGATGTCGTACGCGGCGAGGCCGTTGTAGCGCGCGAGCGACTCGGCGCCGAACGTCCACCGCGTCGACGCGAACTCCGAGAACGGCGTCATCTGGCCGGTCGCGCCGCGGACGTACCACTTCGCCAGATCTTCGGGCTTGGCGCGGTACGGCGCGTCGCCCTGCACGTAGACGCGCTTGACGCGGCCGCGATCGATGAAGTCGTTGACGTACACGCCGGCCCACGCGGCGGTCAGCGTCGCGGTGATGTCGGCCGGCGCGACGCCGTGCGCGACGGCCTTCGCGTCGTCGATGTCGACGTGGAGCTGCGGCGTCTCCGGCAGATCGGCGCGGCGCACCGCCGCGAGCTTCGGATCCTTCGACGCGAGCCCGAGCAGCTGATCGCGCGCCTTCGCGAGCGCCGCGCGATCGGTCGCGCCGGTCGCCTGCAGCTCGAAGTCGAAGCCCTCCGAGCGGCCGAGACCCTGGATCGCCGGTGGGGTGAGCGCGAAGATGAACGCGTCACGCACGCGCGACAGCATGGCGGTCGCGCGTGCCGAGATCGCGGCCGCGGTGTTCTGCGGCCCCTTGCGATCGTCCCAGTCGGCGAGCTCGACGAACGCCATGCCCGCGTTCTGCCCCGAGCCGACGAAGCTGAACCCGCCGACGGTGAACAGCGACTTGACGTTCTTCTTCTCGAACCCGAGGAAGTGCTTCTCGACCTCCTTCGCGACTGCCATCGTGCGCGGCAGCGTCGCACCGGCAGGCAAGGTCCAGATCACGAGCGCGGTGCCCTGATCCTCCTGCGGCAGGAAGCCGGTCGGGATCCGCGTCAACATGACGCCCATCGCCGCGCAGATCGCCGCGTACGGCAGCAGCCACTTGATCGGTCCCTTCAGCATCCACGCGACGGAGCCGCGATAGCGCGAGGTGAACCGGTCGAAGCCGCGGTTGAACAGCTTGAACAGCCCGCGATGCTCGCGGTGCCGCGCGCGCAACAGCGACGCGCACAGCGCCGGCGACACCGTCAGCGCGACGAGCACCGACAGCAGCATCGACGCGACGATCGTGATCGAGAACTGCCGGTAGATGACGCCGGTCGACCCGCTGAAGAACGCCATCGGCAGGAACACCGCCGACAGCACGGTCGCGACGCCGATCAGCGCGCCGGTGATCTCCTTCATCGACCGGATCGTCGCGGCGAGCGGCGGCAGCTTCTCCACGCGCATAAGCCGC